>NZ_JBEZBN010000017.1:43650-112664 GCF_040647115.1 Streptomyces sp. NPDC044571 | reverse complement strand
TTCATCATCGAAACCTCCGCCCACATTATCCGACTCCCACCCCCCATAACGCCGGGGGGCCCACCGCCGGTGGGCCCCCTGACGTATGCGTGCGAGCGCGTCTAGGAGGCGGCCAGGGCCACGCACATGCCGCCGAGCGCGACGGCCTGGAGCACCACCCGGGCGTTGATGACGCTGTCCCAGGTGCGCTGGAGTGCACGCGCCTCGGGGGCGACCCGGCAGTCGAGGGCGGCGCCGGTCAGCTCCTTGTTCACCGGGGCGCTGACCTTGTTGTAGATGACCAGCCACACCACCAGTGCCAGTGCGGCCACCCCGGCGGCAATGGACGGGGCCGCCTTGCCGTCGAAGCCGGCCACCGCGGCGGTGGCGACCGTGGCCACCAGGCCGAAGACGCCGGGGACGGGCATCCGGGCGTCCCCGAAGCGGTGGATCTGGCCCATGGCGCTGGTGAGGGCGGCGTCGTCGACGTGCGCCATGGCCGGCCGCTGCACCAGCGCGGAGAAGACGTCGGTGCCGTAGACCACCGCGTTGGCCATGGTGGCCACCACGGCCAGCGTGAGCAGGAGCGCTTCCATCACAACCACCTTTGTCGGTCTTCCGGTTGCCGCGTGGCCGCGGGCCACGGGGTTTTAGCGATGCTAGATGTCCTGCCGACACTATCAAGGTCGATGCTTGAAATGCTAGCGTTGACAACTCCATGAGTCCGTCAGCGATTTCACGCCCGGACAGCCCCGAGGAGACTCAGAGATGGCCATAGGACGCGCCCGACGCATACTCATCGCCGGCGGAGGGATCGGCGGTCTCGCCGCTGCCCTCGCCCTGCAGCGCAGGGGCTTCGAGACCGTCGTCCTGGAGCGCGCCGAAGAACTGCGGGACGGCGGCGCCGGCCTGCACATCTGGACCAACGGCGTGCTCGCGCTGGACTACCTGGGCCTGGCCGAGCAGGTCCTCGCCGTCGCCCCCGCCCAGCAGACCGCGCACTTCAGCACCTGGCGGAACGAGGTCCTCGGGGCCTGGCCGATCGGCGACTTCGTGGCCCGCTACGGGGCGCCCACCATCGCCGTCGAGCGCTCCGTCCTGCACGGCATCCTGCGCGAGGCGCTGGAGGGCCCCGTGGTACGCACCGGTGCGCACGTGGTCGGCTTCGACCAGGACGCGGAGGGCGTCACCGTCCGCTTCGCCGACGGCGGCAGCGAGCGCGGCGACCTGCTGATCGGGGCCGACGGCATCCACGGCGCCGTCCGCGACTGCATGTTCGGCCCGGCCAGGAACCGCTTCAGCGGCTACATCGCCTGGCGCGGCCGGGCCCCGATGGAGCACCCCGAGATCCCCTCCGGCACCTTCAACGCGATGTTCGGCCCCGGCACCCGCTTCACGTACTACGACGTCGCGCCCGGGCTGGTGCACTGGATGAGCGTGGCCAACGGCAAGCCCGGAGGCCGTGACGAACCCGGCGTACGGGACATGCTGCTGCGCCGCCACGAGGGCTGGGGCGGCCCCGTCGCCGACATCCTGCGCGCCACCCCCGAGGAGTGGATCCTGCGCGGCGACGTCGAGGGCCGCAAGCCCGAACGCCAGTGGGGCCAGGGCCGCGTCACCCTGCTCGGGGACGCCGCGCACCCCATCACCTTCAACATCGGGCAGGGGGCCTGCCAGGCCCTGGAGGACGCCCTGGTCCTCGCCGAACACCTCGCCGGGGCCGGCAGCGACCCGGTCGCCGCCCTGCGCGCCTACGAGGGCGAGCGCCGCAAGCGGACCGCCCCCCTTCAGAACATCGCGTGGCGGATCGGGCAGATGGGGGCCGTCGAGAACCCGCTGCTGATCAAGGCGCGCGAGGCGTTCATGCGCAAGAACTGGAACACCAAGGCCTTTGCGGCGGCGGAGAAGGGCCAGGTCGCCTACGGCGCTCGCTGGGCGAAGAAGCCCGGCCGGCAGCCCGCGCCCGCCGAGCGGCTCTGGTAACCGCCGCCCGTGAATGCGGGGCCCGCCCGCCGCTGCGCAAAGGCGGGCGGTCCAGGCGCATTCGAGGAATGCGCCAGAACGAACTGCCAGATTTCTCGGAGTCGAGAACTGCTCGCCGACGACTCGACGACCTTTCACCCGCAAAGAGTGAGGTAGGAACGGGGATGATCGACAACCTATTCACGATGTTTCCCGGACAGGGTTCGCAGCGCGCGGGCATGGCCGGACATCTCCTGCGCGAACACCCCCGCACGGTCGGACGCGTCCTCGCGCAGGCCGAGGAGGCCACCGGGCTCGCGTTGACCGACCTGTGCACCACCTCTCCCGAGGCGGACCTCGCGCCGACCGAGATCGCCCAGCCCGCCATCGTCGCCACCAGCCTCGCGATCTACGAGGTCCTGCGCGAGGAGGCCGGCTTCCGGCCCGGCGCCGTCGCCGGGCACAGCCTGGGCGAGTACACGGCCCTCATCGCCGCGGGTGTCCTGGAGGCGGGCGACGCCCTGCGTCTGGTGCGCCGCCGGGGCGAACTGATGGCCGGCGTCTCGCGGACCGTCTCGGGAGCGATGACGGCGCTCATGGGGATGGCCCCCGAGCGGATCGAGGAGCTGTGCGCGGCAGCCGCCCCGCTCGGCGTGGTGGAGGTGGCCAACTACAACGAGGTGGGCCAGACGGTGATCTCCGGGCAGAGCGCGGCGGTCGAGGAGGTCGGCCGGCTCGCCCTGGAGGCCGGCGCCGAACGCGCCGTGCCGCTGAAGGTCTCCGCCCCCTTCCACTGCTCGCTGATGAGCGCGATCGAGGACGAGTTCGCGGCCGAGCTGGAGCGCACCGCCTTCCACGCGCCCCGCCTGCCCGTCATCAGCTCGGTGACCGGCGCCCTGGTACGGGACGAGGCGCACGCCCGCGACCTGCTGCGGCGCCAGCTCGCCGGCCCCGTGCGCTGGGTCGACGTCCTGACCGCCGCGTCCGCGTACGGGGTCGGCGGCTACCTGGAGGTCGGCCCGGGCCGGGTCCTCAGCGGATTCGCCAACCGGACCGTCGCCGACGCCCCCGTCCGCAGCACCAACGACGAACGGCGCATCGCCGCACTCCTGCGCGACCTGCGTCCGCAGCCCGTCGCCACGGCCGCCTGACCGCGACCGCCCTGCTCCCCTCCCACGACCGTGCGGCGCGTACGCCCCAGGCAGGCGCCGCAGGGAACAACCCATCTGAAAGGCAGCCAACGGTGCCCGAAACCCTGATCACCACTTCGACCGACTACCTCTCGGCGGTCCAGGCCGCCATCGCCGACGCGCTCGGCATCGACGAGGCCGAGGCCGTTCCCGAGGCGACCCTGCTCGGGCAGCTGGGTGCCGAGTCGATCGACCTGCTCGACATCCTCTTCCGGCTGGAGCGCGCCACCAAGGTGAAGATCACCGTGGCCGACATCGCCAACCTGCTCCAGGGCGGCATCCCGGACGAGGAGTTCGGCGACGAGAACGAGGTCGTCAACGACACGGGCCTGACCCACCTGGAGAAGGTCCTCCCGCAGTTCGACCGCAGCCAGCTCTCCGAGCCGCTGACGGCCGAGGGCGTGCTGGGCCTGTTCACCGTGCAGAACCTCACCGATCTGCTGACCGAGCGCGCCGCAGCGGCCGCCACCTCCTGACCCGGCGGTCCCCGGGCCGCCCCGAGACGGCCGCGGCGGGTCAACGGCGCCCCGCCCACGCCCCCGGAGGGATCCGGTGACCGCGCCGCCCCCCCCGTATCCGCCCGGCCGCCCCTCGCGGGCCCGGGCGGGCGGGACGGCGGCGCGCCGGGCGCGCACACCGCCCCCCTGGCACCAGCGACCAGGACGCCCACTCGTAGCAGAAACGGGAAGACAGATGAAGCTGAAGGACCGCTCCGCCCTGGTCACCGGTGCCTCACGCGGCATCGGCCGGGCCATCGCCCTGGCCCTGGCCGAACAGGGGGCGGCTGTCGCAGTCAACTACCGCTCACGCCGGGAGGACGCCCTGGCGGTCGTCAAGGAGATCGAGGCGGCGGGCGGCCGGGCCGTGGCGGTCGGCGCCGACGTCGCCGACCCCGAGGACGCGGCCCGCCTGGTCGCCGAGGCGACCCGTCAGCTGGGCTCCCTGAACATCCTGGTCAACAACGCCGGTGTCAGCGACGACGGGCTCATCTACCAGTCCGCTCCCGACGCCTGGTGGAACGTCATGAAGGTCAACTTCGGCGGCGCCTACCACTGCACCCACGCCGTCATGGACCAGTTCATGACCGCGGGCGACGCCACCATCGTCAACATCTCCTCCGCCATGGGCGAGCGCGGCTGGATCGGCCAGTCCAACTACTCCTCCTCCAAGGGGGCCCTCAACTCCTTCACCCGCTCCGCCGCCATCGAGCTCGCGCGGTTCGGCGTACGGGTCAACGCGGTCCTCGCCGGCTTCACCCCGACCGAACTGGTGGACGAGGTGATGCAGAAGGACGGCGGCAAGTCGATCAAGCGGCAGATCCCGCTGCGCCGGTTCGCCACGGTCGAGCAGGTGGCCGCCGCCGCCGTCTTCCTGGCCGGCCCCGACTCCGGCTACACCACGGGCGAACTGCTCACCGTCGACGGCGGTTTCTCCGCCCAGCTCGGCATCGGCCGTCCGTAGCGGACCGGAGAAGAGGAAGAACGGAAGAAGAAGACGACGATGCGATTCCACCTGATCGACCGGATCGAGTCCTGGACCCCCCGCGAGCACATCACCGCACGCAAGGTCACCACCGTCGACGAGGACTACTGGCAGGCCGCCCCGGCCGGCCCCGCACTGCCCTTCGGCCTCGCGCTGGAGGCCCTGTGCCAGTCGGCGACCTGGCTGATCATGCTCAGCACCGACCACCGGCTGCGCGCGGCGCTGCTCGCGGTCGGCGAGGCCACCGCGCACCGCGCCGTGGCACCCGGCGAGGTGCTGCGCATGGAGGCCCGGATCGAATCGATGAACGACGAGGCCGCCATTTTGGACGGCACCGTCAGCGTGGACGGCGAGACCGTCCTGGAAGCGAGCGGCATCCTGTGCGCGCTCATCGACGCCGAGCGCCTCGACGACCCGGCGAACACGGCGCGCATGGCGCGGCAGCTGCAGGGCGGAGGGCCGGTGGGATGAGCGGGACCAAGCGTGTGGCCATCACGGGCATGGGTGCCGTCACCCCGCTCGGCAACGACGCGGACAGCACCTGGGAGGGCCTGTCCACCGGGCGCAGCGGCGTCGGGATGCTGACCACCTTCGACGCCTCCGGGTTCCCGGTACGCATCGCCGCCCAGGTCAAGGACTTCGACGCGGCCGCCTCGATCCCCGCCCACGTCGGCCGCAAACACCTGTCGCGGGTCGGCCAGTTCGGGGTCGCCGCCGCCTGGGAGGCGGTCCGCCACGCCGGGATCGACCAGGTCTCCGAGGAGGTCTACCCCGGCGACGAACGCGGGGTCGCCATGGGGGCCAGCGTCGGCCGGCCCGAACTCCAGGCGCTCCTGGACATCGGCCATCTGCGGGCCACCACCGGCCGGGCGGACGCCTTCATCTGCCAGCCGCCGGCCGTCGCCCTCACCGACGACCAGAACGTGCCGCTGGCCGCCATGGCCCGCATGGTCGGCGCCACCGGCCCGATGATGGGCATCAGCACCGCCTGCTCGGGCTCCGGGCACGCCATCGGGGAGGCGTTCCGCGCCATCCAGGAGGGCGACGCCAAGGTGATGGTCGCGGGTGGCTACGACTCGCTGACCACCTGGCTCGACCTGCTCGGCTTCAGCCTGCTGGGCGCGCTCACCGACCAGTACAACGACGACCCCGAGCACGCCTCGCGGCCCTTCGACGCCAACCGCTCCGGCTTCGTCGTCGGCGAGGGCGCCGTCGCCGTCGTCCTGGAGGACATGGACGCGGCCCGCGCACGCGGCGCGACGATCCTGGCCGAGGTCCTCGGCTACGGCTCCACCCTGAACGCGTGGCGGATCACCGACTCGCCGCCGGACGGCTCCGGCGCGATCCAGGCGATGGAGGGCGCCCTTGCCGAATCCGGCCTGGGCACCGCAGGCGTCGACTACGTGGTCGCGCACGGCACCAGCACCCACGGAAACGACCAGTCCGAGACGGTCGCCATCAAGAAGGTGTTCGGCGCCGACGCCCAGCGGATCGTGGTCAGCGCCCCCAAGTCCATGGCCGGCCACCTCACCTCGGCGAGTCTGGGTCTCGGCGTGCTCGCCGCGGTCAACGCGATGCGCCACTCGCTGGTGCCGCCCACCGTCAACCTCGACGAGCCCGACCGCGGGCTCGACCTCGATTACGTGCCGCACACCGCCCGCCCCATGCCGGTGGGCGCCGCCCTCATCAACGCCTTCGCGTTCGGCGGCAGCAACACCAGCATCGTCATCGGCGCCCCCCGGGAGGAAGCGTGAGCACCGCCGCCGACGCCGCAGCCACCCTCGGGGCCGCCACCCTCACCTCGCTCGCCCCCGGGGTCTTCCAGGGCTTCGACCGGCTCGTGGAACTCGTGCCCGGCGAGCGGGCCGTGGCCGTCCGCAACATCCCGAGCACGCTGCCGGTCTTCGACCACCACTTCCCGCGCCACCCGATCCTGCCCGGCGTCCTGCTCCTGGAGACCATGGCGGCCCTCGCCAAGGCGGCGGCCGGCTCCGACACCCCGTGGCGGCTGGCCTCCGTGGGCGGTGTGCGCTTCAAGCACTTCGTCGGCCCCGGCGACCAGGTGGAGATCACCGCCGAGGTGACGCAGCGCACCCAAGACAAGACCGACGTACGGGCCACCGCCCGGGTCGGGGGCCGTGTGGTTGCCGCCGCTCGCGTCCTCGCCCTCGTGAGCGCCGAGAAGCCCTGGGAGGGCACAGCATGAGCGACGACAGGCGGCGCGTGATGGTGACCGGCATCGGTCTGATGACCGCGATCGGCCAGGGCGCCGCGCCCACCTGGGAGAACATCCTCGAAGGCCGCAGCGGGATCGGCCCGCTGCGCGCCTACGACCCGGCTCCGCTGCGCACCCCCATCGGCGCGGAGATCCACGACTTCGACCCGGCGCAATGGGCGACCCGGCGCACCCTGCGCATGCTGTGCCGCGGGGACCAGCTGGCCCTGGCCGGGGCCACGCTGGCCCTGCGCGACGCAGGCCTGGACGGGGAGAAGGACCTGGGCCTGCGCGCCGGCCTCTTCCTCGGCAGCAACAAGGAAATGCCCCGCATGGACGAGCTCATCGCCCAGCTGCAGGCCGTCCGCGCCGAGGACGGCACCCCCGACCTGTACACGCTGGGCCGGACGGCCTCCTCGGTGGTCGCCCCGCTGTTCTTCGTCGAGGGCCTCCAGCCCGCGGCCGGCTTCCACATCTCCGAGAAGTTCGGCATCCGGGGCGCCAACGCGTACTTCGCCGGGACCGCCGACTCCGGTGCGATGGCGATCGGCCGCGCGATGCGCACCGTGCGCCGCGGCGAGGCCGACCTCGTCGTCGCCGGCGGCTACGACGACGCGACCGGCTGGTGGGCCATGTCCAAGATGGACGGGCTCGGCGTCCTGTCCACCCGCCCCGAGCTCGGGCAGGAGGCGTTCCGGCCCTTCGACCGCGACCGCAGCGGCTCCGTCTTCGGCGAGGGCGCCGCCCTGCTCGTCCTGGAGGAGCGCGAACACGCCCTGGCCCGCGGCGCGCACTGCTACGCCGAGGTCACCGGTTTCGGCGCGGGCAACGACTGCGTACGGCCGCCCAGCCCGCAGGCCCGCGCCCGCGGACTGTCCCGGGCCATCACCCGGGCACTGGCCGACGCGGGCGGCGTCTTCCACGACGGCGGCTACATCGCCGCCCACGGCTGCGCCACCGTGCAGGGCGACGCCAGCGAGACCATCGCCCTGCACGACGCCCTCGGCACCTCCGCCAAGGCGGCGCAGATCAGCAGCGTCAAACCGCAGACCGGCCACCTGGTCGGGGGCGCCGGCGCGCTCAACGCGGCCGTCGCCGCGCTGACCCTGGACTCCGGCGTCGTCCCCGCCACGCAGAACCTCCACAACCCCGCCGAAGAGTGCGACCTGGACTACGTCCCGCTCACACCGCGCGAAACCCGGCCCGACAGTGCGCTGGCCCTCGCCCGCGGCCTGGAAGGCCAGGCGGTGGCCGTCGCCATGGGACGGGCCTGATGACGGACATACGGAACACCCTGAAACACCCGGACGGAGTGCGGACATGACCGACGTGTACGAGCACGACACCGCGCCCGAGGGCACCGCCCGGCCGCGGACCGTGGTGGTCTGCGGCGTGGGCGCCGTGACGGCCCAGGGGGACACCGCCGAGGCGCTGTGGGAGGGCATCCGGTCCGGTTTCTCGGCCATCGGCCCCGTACGCGGCATGCCGATGGACGGCTACGGCACCGACATCGGCGGCGAGGTGGAGACCGACCGGCTGCCCGCCTACGACTACCTCGCCTCCTTCGGCGGCAGCGAGCGCGAGCCGGCGGCGGACTTCGCCCTGCTCGCCGCCGAGGAGGCCCTCGCGCAGGCCGGCATCACCGGCCTGCCCGCCGAGCGCTGGGGCGTCTCCTTCGGCTCCTGCAACGGCGGCCTGCGCAGCGCGGAGAAGCTGGCGCGCCGCACGCAGGACAAGAGCGGCGGCGAGGACGACGGCCGGCACTACCTGCTGGTCCCGCCGCAGGCCATAGCGGAGGCGCTGAGCGGCGCCTTCGGCCTCAAGGGCCCCTCGCTGTCGGTCAACACCGCCTGCGCCTCCGGCGCCCACGCCATCGCCCACGCCACGGAGTCGATCAGGGCCGGGCGCGCCGACGCGATGCTCGTCGGCGGCAGCGACGCCTTCACCGAGACGGCCTGGGCCGGCTTCACCAGCCTCCAGTCGCTGTCCACCAAGCCGGCCGCCCCGTACTCCAAGGACCGCGACGGGCTCTCGCTCGGCGAGGGCGCGGGCATGCTGGTCCTCGCCGAGGAGTCCGTGGCGCGCGCCGCGGGCGCCCCGATCCTGGCCGAGGTCCTCGGCTACGGGCTCTCCGCCGACGGCTACCACGCCACCGCGCCGCACCCCAAGGGCGAGGGAGCGGCCCGGGCGATCCGCGGGGCCCTCCAGGCGGCGGGACTCGGCCCCGAGGACGTCGACTACATCAACGGCCACGGCACCGGCACCGCGAAGAACGACTCCGCCGAGAGCAACGCGGTGCGCGCCGCCCTCGGCGAGGCGGCCGGGGGTGCGCCGCTCAGCAGCTCCAAGTCGATGATCGGCCACCTGCTCGGGGCGGCCGGCGCCGTCGAGGCCATCGTCACCGTCCAGGCGCTGGTGGAACAGATCGCCCCGCCGACCGCCAACTTCACCGGCGTGGACCCCAAGTGCGGCCTGGACGCGGTGCCGGACGCGGACCGCGCGATGGCGATGGACGCGGCGCTGTCGAACAACTTCGCCTTCGCCGGAGCCAACGCGTGCGTGGCCTTCGGCAGACCGGCCGGGCGCCGCTTCACGCCCGCGCCCGAGCCGGCCGCGGAGAAGATCGTGATCACCGGCTTCGCCGCGATCACCTCGGCCGGCGAGGGGGCCGAGGCGTTGTGGCAGGCATGGCAGGAGGGCCGCCCGCTGGGCACCGAGGAGGGCGGACTGCGCGTCGCGCGCGCCGACTTCGACCCGGCGGCGTACACCACGCCCGCCGAGCGGCGCCGCATCGACCGCCTCAGCCAGCTGGCCATCGCCTCCTCCCGGATGGCCCTGGAGCACGCCGGCCTCACCGCCGACGAGCGGGTCGGCGTGGTCCTGGGCACCGGCCTGGGTCCGATGCGCTCCATCGAGCAGTTCCTGCTGCCGGTCCTCGGGGGCTGCCCCGACCACGGCAGCCCGGCCGTCTTCCCCAACACCGTCTTCAACGCGGCGGCCGGCCAGGTCGCCATGAACGTCGGAGCCAAGGGCCCCACCTCCACGGTGACCACGGGCCACGCGGCCGGGGCCTCCGCCCTGACCGTCGCCCACGACCTGCTGGTGCAGCACCGCGCGGACGCCGTCCTGTGCCCGGCGGTGGAGGACCTCTCGCCGGGCGTACTGGAGGCCTACCGCGGGCTGCCCCTCTTCGAGGACGCCGGCTACACCCTGGCCGAGGGCGGCATCGCCCTGGTGCTGGAGCGCGAGTCGACGGCCCGGGCCCGCGGGGCGGGGATCCTGGCCGAGTTCGCCGGGCACGCCACCGCCTCCGACGCCCAGGGCATCGGCCGCTGGGACGACCGGGGCGAGGGCGTGGAGCGGGCGATGCGCCAGGCCCTGGCCCACGCCGGGGTGGAACCGGCCGAGCTGACCGCGATCTGGGCCAATGCGGCCGGGCTGGGGCGGGCCGACGGCCCCGAGGCCCTGGCCACCGGCCGGCTGTCCGCGCAGGCGGACTGCCCCGTGCACACGCCCAAGCGGACGCTCGGCGAACCGGTCGGCGCGGGAGCCCAGCTGGCGGCCCTGCTCGCGCTCACGAGCTGGGACGGCGGCCGGGACGGCGGCCGTGGCAGCGGCCCGGTGCTCATCAACAGCTCCTCGCTCGGGGGCACCCACATCAGCCTCGTCCTGCGTCCCGCTACGGAGAACTGACCATGTCCACACCTGCCGACCGGCACGTATCGATCCTCGCGACCGGCGCCCACCTGCCCGGCGACCCGCTCGACAACGACGACCTGGCCCGGATCTGCGGGCCGCTGCCCGACGACGTCCTGGAGGGCATCCAGGTCCAGCGCCGGCACTGGATGGTGGACCCGGCCACGGGTGAACACCGCACGAGCACCTCCGCCATGGCCACCGCGGCCGCCCGCCAGGCACTGGAGCGGGCGGGCGTCGAGGCGGCCGAGGTCGACCTGATCGTGCTCTCCACGGCCAGCCCCGACTACCTGCTGCCGGTCGCCGCCACCTACGTGCAGGAGCAGCTCGGCCTGGAGGGCTGCGCGGTCATCGAGGTCCGCGCCGGATGCGTCGGCGCCGTCCAGGCGCTCGACATCGCGCGCCGCCAGCTGGCCGACGGCACCTACCGGACCGCGCTCGTCATCGGCTCGGAGTCGGTCTCCCCGCTGCTGGCCCCGGTCTTCCTCGGCCGCGACCCGTACAGCGTGCGCATGCGCGACCGGCTGACCGTCTACACCTTCGGCGACGGGGCCGGGGCCATGGTGCTGCGGGCGGGCGAGGAGGGCTCGGCCCACGAGGGCAGCCGCCAGGTGTTCGCCACCCGCTCCATGGGCGGCGCCCGCAAGCCCGGCATGCTCATCGTCGGCGGCGGCACCGACGTGCCGCTGGCCGAGCAGCAGCAGCGCAAGCGCCTGATGGACATCAGGCTCGACATCCCCGGCACCGCGCAGTTCGGCCCGCGGGTCTTCGTCGAGGGCATCCACGACATGCTGCGGCGCTCGGGGCTCGCCCTCGACGACATCGACGCGTGCGTGCTGCCCGAGGGCAACGCCGAGTACTTCGCCAGCGAGTACGGCACGGCCGGGCTGTCGGCCGCCGACCAGGCCACCCTCAGCAAGATCATCGTGGAGAACCTCACCGACGTCGGCGCCACCGGCTCCGCCGCGGTGCCGCTCGCCCTCGACGCCGGCTGGACCGAGGGCCGCATCAAGCCCGGGGACACCGTGCTGCTGCTCGCCATCGAGGCCAGCCGCTACCTGTACGCGGGCCTCACCCTCACCTGGGACGCCCCCACTCCCGCCCGCTGACGCCCACCCCGCCAAGTGACCACGTAAGGATGGATGGAACGTGTCGATACAAGAGACCGAGCGCACCGGCGTGAGTGTCGAGGAGCGCAACAAGAAGACCATCCGATCGGTCTTCGACACCTTCGTCAACAAGGGCGACTTCTCGATCGTCGACGAGATCTACAGCCCCGACATGGTCGACCACCAGCCGCTGCCGGGCGCACCGGAGGGCCTGGAGGGCGTCAAGTACACCATCGCGGGCCTGCGGGAGGGCTTCCCGGACCTGCACGTGACCATCGAGGACATGAGCGCCCACGGCGACCACGTGGTCATCCACAACACCTGGCGCGGCACCCAGCTCGGCGAGTTCCTCGGCATGGAGCCGACGGGCAAGTTCATCGAGTTCCAGGGCGTCGTGGTCTGGCGGCTGCTGGATAACGGCCTGATCGCCGAGCGGTGGGGCATCGGCGTCGAGTCCAACATGCTCTCCGTGCTCGGCATGCGCCGCCTCGCCCCGGCCTCGCGTGGCGCCGCGCGCGCCGCCGCGCGCCGCACCGTCAAGCCGGCCACGGTGCTGCTGCCCCTGCGCGAGGGGCGGGCCGGGCGCTGGGCGCAGGTCCAGGAGCAGCTCGCCGGTGCGCGCTTGCGCGCGTACGAGGCCTCCCGGCGGCGGGCCGGGATCCTCCAGGAGTCCTTCGCGGTGCAGGAGCTCGGCGGGCAGGACGTGGTGGTCCTCCAGCTGGAGGCCCGTGACCCGGCGGGCGCGGCGAAGCGGCTGCGGGACTCCGAGGACGCCTTCGACCTGTGGCTGCGGCAGGAGGCGGCCGAGGTGTTCGGGACCGACCCGTGGGCGCGGCTGGCGCAGGGCGGTGCGGCCGCCCAGGGCCACAGCTGGTCCTCCGTCACCGCCGAACTGGCCGCAAAGGACTGACGCACGGTCAACGACCCCTTGAGGCCGGGTGCTTGCACCCGGCCTCAAGGGGAGCTCGGCCACTTCTCTAGTCTAGCAACGATAGAATCTCAAGCGACGACAACCGACCGGGAAGGCGCACGATGATGCGGCAACGAAAGCTCGGCAGCCAGGGTCTTGCGGTATCCGAGCAGGGGCTCGGCTGCATGGGCATGACCTTCGCCTACGGGCCGGCCGACGACCAGGAGGCCCTGCGCACGGCCCACCGCGCCCTCGAACTCGGCGTGAACCTGCTCGACACCGCGGACTTCTACGGCCCGCACACCAACGAGGAGTTCGTCGCCCGGGTCACCGCGGGCCGCCGGGACGACGTCATCGTCTCCTCCAAGGTCGGCAACGAGGTCACCGAGGACGGCACCATCACCGGCAGGCTCAACGGCCGCCCGGAGTACATCCGGGCCTCGGTCGAGGGCACCCTGCGGCGCCTGGGCACCGACCGGCTCGACCTGTACTACCTGCACCGGGTCGACCCCCAGGTCCCCGTGGAGGAGTCCTTCGGCGCCCTCGCCGAACTGGTGGCCGCCGGCAAGGTCCGCTACCTCGGCATCTCCGAGGCGGCCGCCCCCACCATCCGCCGCGCCCACGCCGTCCACCCGCTGACCGCCGTGCAGACCGAGTACTCGCTGTCCACCCGCGACGTCGAGGTCAACGGCGTCCTGGAGACGGTGCGCGAACTCGGCATCGGCTTCGTCGGCTACAGCCCGCTCGGCCGCGGCCTGCTGACCGGGGCCATCCGCGGCGTCGAGAACCTGGCCGCACACGACTTCCGCCGCATCGCCCCGCGCTTCCAGAAGGAGAACCTCGACGCCAACCTGCACGTCGTCGAGCAGCTGGAGGCCCTGGCCGCGACCAAGGGCATCACCACCGGGCAGCTCGCCCTGGCATGGGTCCTCGCCCAGGGCGAGGACGTGGTCGCCATCCCCGGCACCAAGCGGGTCAAGTACCTCGAAGAGAACACGGCGGCCTCCGCCGTCACGCTCAGCGCCGAGGACCTCGCGGCGCTCGACCGGATCGCCCCCCACGGCAGCACGGTGGGAGACCGCTACCCCGCCGGCGCCATGGCCACGCTCGACGGCTGAGCCGTGACCTGCCAATCCGAAGGTGAGTGAGTGCATGACCACGGCGAACATCACGATCATCGGCGGTGGACTGGCCGGCCTGGCCGCGGCGATCGCAGCCGCCGAGAAGGGCGCCACCCGCATCACCGTCCACGAGGCCCACTCGCACCTGGGCGGCCGCGCCCGCTCCGCGTCCGGGCCCTACATCACCAACGACGGCCCGCACACCATCATGGACAACGGCCCCGTCTGGCAGTGGCTGCTCAACCGAGGGCTCGCCGGACGCTACGTACGGCTGTCCTTCCACGAGTGGACGCGGATGCGCTTCCGCCACCAGGGCAAGCTGCGCATGACGCTGCCCGGCGGCTACATGAAGATGACCTGGATGCACCGGGACATCGAGGTCCCCGTCGACCGCTCCTTCCAGGACTGGGCGAGCGAGCGCTTCGCCCAGCAGACCGTCAACGAGGCCCTCGGCTTCCTCGGCCCGATCCTCTTCGACGGGGACCCCGGCCGGCTGTCCGCCGCCTTCGTCTGGGAGCGGCTGCTGCGCGTGGGCACCCCCCGCTTCCCGCTGCCGAGCCGCTACTTCATCGGCGGCTGGGGAACCGTCATCGAGCGCATGGAACGCGTGGCCAGGCGGCACGGCGTCGTCATCGAAACCGGCTCGCGCATCACCGAACTGCCCACCGACGGACCGGTGATCGTCGCCACCTCGCTGGCCTCCGCCCGCAGCCTGCTCGGGGACAGCTCGCTGGACTGGCCCAGCGGCACCGCAGCCCTCGTCGACCTGGCCGTGACCCGCTCCAAGAAGGACGGCAACGTCTCCTTCGACATGGACGAGGGCGGCTTCACCTCGCAGTACTCCGACCACGATCCCTCGCTCGCCCCCAAGGGCCAGGCACTCTTCCAGGGTGCGATGCCCCTGCGGCCGGGCGAGTCCAAGGCCGAGGCGATCAGCCGCCTGGAGAAGCTGTTCGACCTCACCACACCGGGCTGGCAGGACCGCACCCTGTGGCGCCGCGACGGAGTCTCCCGCGGCCGCACCGGAGCCCTCGACCTGCCCGGCCTCAGCTGGCGCGACCGCCCCGCCATCGACCGGGGCGACGGCGTCTACCTGATCGGCGACGCCGTGGCCGCTCCCGGCATCCTCGCCGAAACCTCCGTCAACAGCGCCCTGCGGGCCGCGGAACTCGCCGTCAGCACACAGCCGGCGGCCAGGCGTTCCGCCGCCCTGCTGGGGCGGTGAGCACTTCCCTCCGCTCCCACTCCATCCTCTAAGGCGGCGCAGCACATGAGAATCACGCTTTCGCAGCGCGGTACACCGGACTGGCAGGTCGCTGCGGACATGGCACGGGAGGTGTTCGCCAAGCAGTACCAGGCCGACATCTCCCCCGACCCCGACGGCTTCCTCGCGTTCTTCGAGAAGAACGAGGACGGCAGGGAGGAAGTCCTCGCCTGTGCGGGCCTGTCCTTCCCCGAGGGCGTCGACAGCATCCTGCTGGAGTGCTACCTCGACGCGCCGGTCGAACAGGTCATCGCCGGCGCCGTGGGAGAGGACGTCCAGCGCTCCCAGGTCCTCCAGATAGGCAACATCGCCTCCGTCCGGGCCTCCGCGGGCGCCGAGATCATCAAGTCGATCCCCCTCGTCATGGCCTGCCTCGGCCGGCCCTACGCGGTCATGACGATGACCGGCCGCCTCGCCGCCCTCATGGAGCGCCTCGGCTGCGTCTTCCACCCCCTCGCGGACGCCTCGCCCGACCGGCTCGCCCCCGAGGAGGCCGCCTCCTGGGGCTCCTACTACGACACCCGGCCGATGGTCGGCTACGCCAAGGCCGTCGACCAGAGCACCCTGCTCTTCGCGGCGATCGGCCGCTACTGCTTCGAGTCCGTCGACATGAGGCTGCTGAGCAGCCGTCCGGAGAAGGTGCTGACCCGTGCCGCCTGAGACCGCCGTCCTCTCCCTCGCCGAGGGCCTGCTGGCCCAGGCCGACAGCGACGCCGTGATGGTGCGGGTGCTCTCCGCCGACGGAGCCGCCGGCGCCACCTGGCGCTACCGCGACATCATCGGCGCGGCGCTCGTCCTCGCCGGACAGATGCAGAAGTGGGCCGCCGACCACGGCCGTCCGGCCCGCGTCGGACTCCTCGCCGAGAACTCGCCCGAGTGGGTCGTCGCCGACCTCGCCGCCCTGTTCTCCGCCGCCGTCGAGGTGCCCGTCCCCACGGCCTTCGCCGCCGACCAGGCCGCCTCGCTCCTCGATGCGGCCGACATCTGCCTGGTCGACGAGGGAGGCACCCGCGCCCTGGAGCGCTGGGCCAAGGACACCGAGCGGGGCGTCCTGCGGGCCGACTGCCCCGTGGTCCCGATCGACGTACGGGGGCTGCTCGCCCAGGCGGGCGACGGCGCGCCGCGGCCCGAGGTGCCCGCCGAGGACGCCGTCGTCAAGGTCATCCACACCTCCGGCACCACCTCCGCCCCCAAGGGCGTGCAGATCCGCCGCCACGGCCTGGACGCGCTGCTGACCTCGCTGCGCGCGCGCACCGAGCCCGCCGTCTTCGAGCGCTACCTCTCCATCGTCCCGCTCAGCCTGCTCATCGAGCAGGTCGCCGGCCTCTACATGCCCTTCCTGGCAGGCGGTTCGGTCTCCTTCCTGCCCCCCGGCACCGCGCTGGTCGGCACCGCCGCCGACGCCGCCCCCCGGATGCTCGCCCTGCTGCGCCAGGCCCGCCCCACCGCCCTGGTCGTCCCGCCCACCGTCGCCGGCCTCTTCCTCGCGCTGTGCGACCAGCACCCCGAGGAGAGCGTGGCGCAGCGGCGCACGCGCATCTTCGGGCACGAGGCCGGGGTCTTCATCGCCTGCGGCGGAGCGCCCGTCCCGGCCGAGATCCTCCAGCGCCTGGACGCGTACGGGCTCACCGTGCACGAGGGCTACGGGCTGAGCGAGAACTCCTCGGTGGTCTCCTGGAACTTCCCCGGCGAGGTCCGCTTCGGCACCGTGGGCCGCCCCCTGGACCACGTCCAGGCCGAACTCGCCGAGGACGGGGAGCTGCTCATCCGCTCCACCTCGCTGTTCGCCGGGTACACCCGCGAGGACCCCTCCAGCGTCGTCGTCGACGAGCAGGGCCGCCTGCACACCGGCGACCTCGCCGAGATCGACGAGGACGGCTACTTGCGCATCACCGGCCGCAAGAAGTCCATGGTGATCACCGCGAGCGGCCGCAACGTGTCGCCCGAGTGGGTCGAGGCCCGCTACCGGGAGATCGGCTTCATCCGCGAGGCGGCCATCGTCGCCGACGGGCTGGAGCAGGTCCACGGCCTGTTCGTCATCGAGTCCGGCCTCGAACACGGCCCCGCGCGGCGCCGTATCGAGGAGTTCGGCCGCGAACGCCTCTCCGGCATCGAGCGCGCCGCCGTGGTGCACCTGATGTCCGAGGACGACCCCGCATACGCCACCTGCTTCACCGTCACCGGCCGTCCGCGCCGTGACGTCATCCGGTCCCACGTGCTGCGAGAGCACCGGGCCGGCGAAGGCGCCGAGCCCGCCACGACCAAGGAGAGAGCATGAGCACCGCTGTGAAGACCACCGCCTACGGCACCGGTAGCGGGCTGCTGGTGGAGCCCGTCGAGGGCGGCAGCCTCGCGGACGTGGAGCCCAAGGTCCTGCGCGACCTCCTCGCCGAGGCCGGATTCCTGCTGCTGCGCGGCTTCGACTCGGACATGGACTCCTTCACCGCGCTGGTCCAGAACACCTCCACCTCCACCACCCTCGACCCCGCCCGCGACTTCTACTCCGAGGTCGCCCAGAAGGTCGACGCGGGCTTCGACGAGGTCGGCCTGCACACGGAGAACGGCAACAGCCCCTTCCGGGCCCACGTCGCCTGGTTCTTCTGCGAGAAGGCGGCCTCCTCCGGCTCCCAGACCACCGTCTGCGACGGCTACCGGGTCTGGGACGCCTTCAGCCCCGCGGCCCGCGAGGCCTTCGCCGCCCAGGACATCGTCTACAGCCGCTACGTCTCCGAGGCGCAGTGGCGCGCCATGGCCCACCACCTGCTGGGCAAGACCAAGCCCGCCGAGGAGATCAAGGTCGAGGAACTCCTCGCGCTCGCCTCCCGGCTGGACGGCACGGAGATAGTCCCCCAGGAGGACGGCGGC
Organism: Streptomyces sp. NPDC044571; assembly: GCF_040647115.1. Classification (NCBI taxonomy): domain Bacteria; kingdom Bacillati; phylum Actinomycetota; class Actinomycetes; order Kitasatosporales; family Streptomycetaceae; genus Streptomyces; species Streptomyces sp. NPDC044571. The sequence continues at coordinate 94,871 of NZ_JBEZBN010000017.1, read as the reverse complement.
GTCCGCTACTCCTTCCGCACCCCCGCCGCCGGCACCACCGTCTTCGGCGAGCGGCTCTCCTTCGCCAACTCCATCCTGGGCCCCTCCTTCAACTACGAGAAGCCCACCATCACCTTCGCCGACGGCACCGCGTTCCCGCCGGAGCTGCTGGCCGAGGTCGAGGAGGTCACCGCCCGGCTGACCGAGAACCTCGACTGGCAGGACGGCGACGCCGCCGTCATCGACAACACCCGGGTCATGCACGGCCGCCGCGCCATCACGGACCCCGACCGCACGATCTACAACGCCCTCAGCTACATCGAGGCACCCGCCGCCTGACCGGCCCGTGCCCGCCCCGGCATCCAACCGGTGCCGGGTCGGGGACCGGGGCCACACCCGAGGGGACACCATGGACACCGAAAAGCGCGCGGCCCGCCCCGGCGGCGAGCAGGCATCCGCAGACAAGGACAGCGCTGCCGGCCACGCCGCTCCACCGCCCGACCCCAGGCGCTGGCGCCTGCTCGTCTTCGTCGCGCTCGCACAGTTCATGGTGCTCCTGGACACCACCGTGGTGAACCTGGCGCTGCCCGCCATCCAGTCGGACCTGGGCGCCGGCGCCACCGGCATCGAATGGGTACTGACCTCCTACGTCCTGTGTTTCGGCGGCCTCATGCTGCTGGGCGGGCGCACGGCCGACCGCTGGGGCCGGCGGCGGACCTTCATCGTGGGCGCCGTGCTGTTCACGGCCGCCTCCCTGCTGTGCGGCCTCGCCGACGGCACGGGCCTGCTGATCGCCGCCCGCGCCCTCCAGGGCTGCGGGGCGGCGTTCCTGTCGCCCGCCGCCATGTCCCTGGTCACCACCATCTTCCCGAGCGGCAAGGAGCGCACCACCGCCCTCGCCATCTGGGCCGCGCTCGCCGGTCTCGGCGCCACGCTCGGCGTCATCGTCGGCGGCCTGATCACCGACAGCCTCGACTGGCGGTGGATCTTCTACGTCAACCTCCCCATCGGGGCAGTCGCGGTAGCCGGGGTCCTGGTCCTGGGCTCGGGGCGGACCGAGGCCCGCGGCAGCGGACGCCCCGACCTGCTCGGAGCCGTCACGGTCACCGGCGGTCTGGCGGCCCTCGTGTACGCGGTCGTCAGCATCCAGGACCACGGCTGGAGTTCGCCCGCCCACGTGCTGGCCCCCGCCGCCGCGGCGCTGGCCCTGCTCGGCGCCTTCGTCCTCGTCGAGCGGCGCGTCGCCGACCCGCTGATGCCGCTCAAGCTGTTCGCCACCCGCTCGCTCGCCACGGCGGGCCTCGGCCGGGTCCTGACCAGTGCCGTCCAGGCCTCCGTGCTCTTCCTGTCCAGCTACTACCTCCAGCGGACCCTCGGCTACTCCACCCTCAAGTCGGGCTTCGCCTTCCTGCCGCTCGGGATCATGGCGATCCTGATCACGGCGCCGGCGACCGGCGTCATGCACAAGTACGGGCCCCGGCCGGTGTACCTCGCCGGAGCGCTGGGCACCGTCCTCGGCCTGGTCCTGCTCAGCCAGGCCCCGGCCCACGGCAACTACCTGCTGGACCTGCTGCCCGCCCTGCTGATCCTGGGGGCGTCCATGCAGTGCTGCGGCATCCCGGTCAACGTCCACGGGGTCTCCGACATCCCGCAGGAACAGCAGGGCATCGCCTCGGGCGTCCTGGTCTCCGCCTTCCAGGTCGGCGCCTCGCTCGGGGTGGCCACGGTCGCCACCAGCGCCCTGTCCCGCACCACCGGCGCGCTCGAAGCCGGCACCGCCCCCGCGCTCGCCTGGCTGGACGGACTGCACCTCGGCTTCTGGATCGCCGCGGGCATCGCCGTCCTCAACGTGCTCAACGCCTTCCTCGGGCTTCCCGGGCGCCGGAGCGCCGCCGCGGCCGCCCGGACCCGTACCGCCTGAGCGACCACCCCCTGCCACCGCCCGCCCGACCACCCCGTACCGAACGGAGAGTCATCCGATGGCACGTCCCGGAGACATCCTGCACCTCGGAAACGACCGCCTGACCTTCCTGACCACCGCGGCGGAGACGAACGGCGCCTACGTCGAGGTGGAGGTCGACTACGCGGCCGCCGCCGTCAAACCGCCCGTCCACTACCACCCCCGGCAGACCGAGAGCATGCGGCTGGAGAGCGGCGAGATCCACCTCCAGCTCGACGGCGTCGTGCACAAGTACAAGGCGGGCGACGAGTTCTACATCCCGCCGGGCGCCGCCCACTCCATGTGGAACCCGGGCCCGGAGCGGACCCGCATGGTGTGGCGGACCACTCCCGCCTACCAGACCGAGAAGGTCTTCGAGACCCTGTGGGGGCTGACCAACGAGGGCCGGCTGAAGCCCGACGGGACCCCCCGCCTGCAGATGCCGCTGCTCGCCCTCGCCTTCCGCGACGAGTACCGCGTCGTGACGGGCCGCCCCTTCGCCCTCGACATGGCCCTGTGCACCGTGCTCGCGCCGGTCGGCCTGGCCTGCGGGTACCGGCCCACGTACAAGCCGCCGCAGCCGCCGGCGCAGGCGCGGCCGCAGGCGCGGCTCCAGTCCACCGCCTGATCCGACCCCCCTCTGCGTGTGTTCGAGCGCCGCGCGAGGGTGCGACGAGGTGCGCGCCCTAGCGTCGGCCGCAACCGAAGACGGTCGAATGCGTGGAGGAATGGTCATGGCCATGGAGAACGAGTTCATCCTGCCCGGAGCGGACCTCCCGGCACCCGACGCCGAGCTGCGCAAGAGGCGCGAGGCGGTGGTCCTGGAGCACACCGTCGCCGAGATCGCCTGGGACCTGGACGGCGTGTTCGCCACCTTCCCGCGCGGCCCCGTCTACCGCATCCAGGCCTTCGAGGACAGCCCCTTCGTCGGCGCGGACGCCATCAAGAAGGGCTACTTCGCCGAGCTCCAGGCCGCCTTCCCCAACATGGAGCACGAGCTGCACCACGTCCACCACACACCGACCGCGGTGATCCTGGAGGCTCAGGCCCGCGGCAAGCAGGAGGCGGACTACCGGGGCATCCCCAACCGCGGCAAGTCGATCGACGCCCCGGTCGCGGTCTTCTTCCACTTCGACGGCGACGTGCTGGTCGACGAGACGCTGTTCTTCGACTTCGCCACCTTCCAGCGCCAGCTCGCCTGACCCCTCCTCCTTTGCGCAGCCGCGGGGCTCCGTACCGGCACCGGTACGGAGCCCCGCCGCGCCGGCCGGCCGGGACGCCCCGAGTCCGGTTCAAGGGGGACTTGAGTCTCGTTCCGTAGCGTCGTGAGCGCCCGGCACGTTGTGTGCCCGCGGCGGTCACCGCAAGTCAGACATGTCTCGGCGATGAGCATCTCGTACTGACAAGCCTCCAGAAAGGATGCTCGGATGAGCTCCGTCAACCCCCCAGCCACGGGCGGTGGAAAGAAGGGGGTGGTCTTATGGGCCATCCTCACCACCAGCGTCGCCTCCTTCATGGCGGGGCTGGACAACCTTGTGATCATCACGGCGCTGCCGACGATCAAGGACAAACTCGGCGGCAGCCTGGCCGACCTCGAATGGACGGTCAACGCCTACACCCTGTCCTTCGCCGTGCTGATGATGTTCGGTGCCGCCCTCGGTGACCGCTTCGGCCGGCGCAAGGTCTTCGTCCTCGGCCTGCTGCTGTTCACCCTCTCCTCGGCCGCCGGGGCGCTGGCGCCCGGCATCAACGAGCTCATCGCGGCCCGGGCCGTCCAGGGCGCCGGCGCGGCGCTCATCATGCCGCTCTCGGTGACGCTGCTGACCGCCGCCGTCCCCGCGGAGAAGCGCGGTACGGCCCTCGGCATCTGGGGCGCCGTCAACGGACTCTCGATCGCCGCCGGCCCGCTCGTCGGCGGAGCCATCGTCGAGCACCTGTCCTGGCAGTGGATCTTCTGGCTGAACGTGCCGATCGGCCTGGCCCTGGCCCCCGTCTCCTGGCGCAAGCTCACCGAGAGCCGCATCGCCGGGGCCCGTCTGGACGCCGTGGGCACCGTCCTCGCCAGCGTCGGACTCTTCGGCATCGTCCTCGGCCTGATCAAGGGCCACGGCGACGGCTGGACCTCCGCGGGGGTCCTCGGCTCGCTGATCGGCGGCGCCGTCGTCATGGTCCTGTTCGTGGTCTGGGAGACCAAGACCGAGCACCCGATGGTGCCGATGGGCATGTTCAAGATCAAGGCGTTCACCGCGATCAACCTGTCCGGCACCCTGATGTCGGTCGGCATGTTCGGCGCGATCTTCCTGATGACGCAGTTCCTGCAGAACATCCAGGGCTACTCGGCGATGGAGGCCGGCGTCCGGCTGCTGGCCTGGACGGCCATGCCGATGGTCGTGGCCCCCCTCGGCGGCATGGTCTCCGACAAGATCGGCGGCAAGCCGGTGGTCACCCTGGGCCTCGCGATGATGACGGCCGGCATGGTCTGGTGGGCCGTGATCCTCGAACCGGACACCTCCTACGTCGCCCAGCTGCCCTCCCTGATGATCTGCGGCGCCGGCATGGCGCTGTTCTACGCACCGCTGATGAACCTGACGATGGGCTCCGTCGCCGAGCACGAGCAGGGCATCGCCTCCGGCGTCACCGCCGCCACCCGCGAGGTCGGAGCGGCCCTCGGCGTGGCCCTGCTGGCGTCCATCTTCAGCGCCAACGGCGGATACGCCTCGCCGCAGAACTTCGTCGACGGCCTCGTGCCCGCGATGTGGGTCGGCGCCGCGGCGGTCGCCGCCGCGACGCTCTCCATGCTGATCGCCCCCGGCCGCAGGAAGGGGATCCACGCGGTGGCCGCGTCCGCGCCCGCCGCGGCGGCCGCACCGGCCGCGCCGGCTCCCGTGGCCGACCAGCCCGCCCCGGCGCCGGTGCGCTGAGCACCCCGCCCCTCCCGTACGCCGATGGCCCCCGCAGCCGCGGGGGCCATCGGCGTACGGGCTCCAGCCGCACCCGAGCGGGTCAGGAGAAGGTCGCCACAGAATCGAATCCGGCCTTCACGACGACAAGGAACCGAGGAAGCATGGCAATCGAGGAGATGAAGATCCGCGACGCCTTCCGGATCACGCCATCGCAGCTGTCGGACAACCGGGGCCTGTTCTACGAGGCCTGGCGGATCGGTGAGCTCACCGAGCTCAGCGGCCAGCCGTTCACCGTCAAGCAGGTCAACTTCTCGGTGTCCCGGCGCAACACCCTGCGCGGCATCCACGGCACCACCCTGCCGCCGGGCCAGGCCAAACTGGTGACCTGCGTGCGCGGCGCGGCCCTCGACGTGGTGGTGGACCTGAGGGTCGGCTCCCCGACCTTCGGCATGTTCGACACCACGCTGCAGGAGGCGGACTCGGGCATCGGCGTCTACCTGGCGGACGGCCTCGGCCACGCCTTCCTCGCGCTCACCGAGGACACCTGCATGAACTACCTCTGCTCCGAGGAGTACGTGCCCGGCACCATGGTGGACATCCAGGCGCTCGACCCGGCCCTCGGCATCCCGTGGAACACTTCCGAGCCGCTGATCCGCTCCGAGAAGGACGCGGCCGCCCCCACCCTGGACGAGGCCGTCGCCCTCGGCCTGCTGCCCACCTACCAGCAGGCGGTCGCCTCCTACGGCGGGGGCCGCACCGCATGAGCGCCGTCGCCGTCCTGGGATCCGGCAGCGTCGGCTCCACCCTCGCCGCGGGCCTGGCCCGCGCGGGGCACACGGTGCTCATCGGATCGGGCGACCCGGGCCGCCGCGCCGCGGACGCCGGCGCCCTGACCGCCGCCGGGGTCCGCTTCACCGGCCGTGCGGAGGCTGCCGGGGCCGCCGACGTGGTCTTCAACGCCACCCCGGGCGAGGCCTCCGTCGAACTGCTGAGCGCCCTGGAGCCGCAGTTGCGCGGGCGGGTCCTGGTGGACGTGGCCAACTCGGCCGTGCGCGGCCCCGAGGGCTTCCCCGTCGCGCCCCTCTACCCGGACAGCAGCCTCGCGGAGGAGATCCAGCGGGTGCTTCCGCACACCGCGGTGGTCAAGTCCCTCAACACGATGGACTCCGCGGTGATGGTGGACCCGCGGATCCTGTCCTCGCCGCCCACCGCCTTCCTGGCCGGGGACGACGCCCGGGCCAAGGCGGCCGCGGCCGCGCTGCTCGACGGGCTCGGCTGGCCGAAGGAGTGGATCCTCGACCTCGGCGGGCTCTACAACGCGCGCGCCCTGGAATGGAACTACCTGATGCTCGGGCCGTTCGTCCGCGCCCACGGGTTCGTGCCGTTCAGCCTGGCCATCACCCACTGATCCGGCCGGCCCTCCCACCGGACCGGCCGCGGCGGGCGACATCCCCCCTCGCCCGCCGCGGCCGCCTTCCCGCGCCCACCCGCCCCGGCCGGCCGGAGCGCCCCGCCTCACACCCTGGCCGGCTCCGGCCGCTCCGCCGCCCGCAGCGCCGGCATCGCCGCCCGCAGCGCCTCGCGCCAGTCGCGGATGGGTGCGATGCCCGCCGCCTCCCACCGGTCGTGGCCCAGCGCCCCGTACGCCGGGCCCCGCGCCGCCGACCGGGAGGCGCCGGCCGCCGGCCGGACCCGCCGCGGATCCGCGCCCAGCAGCCGGAACACCTCGCGCGCCAGCTCCAGCCTGCTGCACTCGCCGCCGCTCGTCGCGTGGTAGATGCCGGGCGCCGCCCCGCGCAGCGCGGCCTGCCCCAGCGCCGTGATCCGGTCGGCCGCATCGGCGCACCAGGTGGGCTGCCCGCGCCGGTCGTCGGTGACCTCGACGAACTCCCGTTCCCGCTCCAGCCGGATCAGGCGGCGCACGAAGTTGTCGCCGCCCTCCCCGTACAGCCAGGCGGTGCGCACCACGTAGCCGGTCCACGGCAGCAGTCGCAGCACCGCCCGCTCGCCCTCCAGCCTGGTCCTGCCGTACGCCGTCCGGGGCGCGGGCCAGGCGTCCTCCGCGTAGGGCGTGCGGGCATCGCCGGAGAACACGTGGTCCGTGGACACGTGCAGCAGCAGCACCCCGAACTCCCCGCAGGCGTTCGCCAGGTACAGCGGCGCCGCACCGTTGACGTGCCGCGCCTGCGTCTCGTGGCTCTCCGCCGCGTCGAGGTCGGTGAAGGCCGCCGCGTTGACCACCACCAGCGGCCGGTGCGCGGCGATCGCCGCGCGCACCGCCCGCCGGTCGCGTACGTCGAGTTCCGCGCCGGGAAGGGCGACGGCCTCGACGCCGGTCCGGGCGAGCGCGGAGCACAGATCCCGGCCGAGCAGGCTCTCCGCGCCGGTGACGAGCCATCTGCTCACAGGGCGGCCCTCTGCTTGAGCGGCTCCCACCAGGCCCGGTTGTCGCGGTACCACTCGAAGGTCTCCGCGAGGCCCTTGGCGAAGTCCTTGCGCGGCCGGTAGCCGAGCTCGGTGGAGATCTTGGTGCAGTCCACCGAGTAGCGCAGGTCGTGGCCGAGCCGGTCGGCCACGTGCTCCACCCGGTCCCAGCCGGCCCCGGCCAGGTCCAGGAGCAGGGCGGTCAGCTCCCGGTTGGTCAGTTCGGTGCCGCCGCCGATGTTGTAGACCTCACCCGGGCGGCCGCCCGCGCGGACCAGCTCGATGCCCTGGACGTGGTCGTCGATGTGCAGCCAGTCGCGGACGTTGCGCCCGTCCCCGTACAGCGGGACGTTCAGCCCGTCGAGGAGGTTGGTCACGAACAGCGGGATGACCTTCTCCGGGAAGTGGTGGTGGCCGTAGTTGTTCGAGCAGCGCGTCACCCGCACGTCCAGGCCGTGGGTGCGGTGGTAGGACAGCGCCACCAGGTCGGAGGACGCCTTGGAGGCCGCGTACGGGGAGTTGGGCCGCAGCGGGTCGGTCTCGGGCCAGGACCCCTCGGCCACCGAGCCGTACACCTCGTCGGTGGAGACGTGCAGGAAGCGGGCGCTGCCCCCGGGGCGGCGCAGCGCCGCGTCGAGCAGGGTCTGGGTGCCCAGCACGTTGGTGGTGATGAACTCGGCCGCGCCCAGGATGGAGCGGTCCACATGCGACTCGGCGGCGAAGTGCACGATCTGCTCGTGCTCGGCGACCAGGCCGGCGACGAGCGCGGTGTCGCAGATGTCGCCCCGGACGAAGCGGAAGCCCGCGTGCCCGCGGACCGGGTCCAGGTTGGCTGGGTTGCCGGCGTAGGTCAGCTTGTCGAGGACCGTGACCTCGACGTCGCCCGGCCCCTCGGGGCCCAGCAGCGTGCGGACGTAGTGGGAGCCGATGAAGCCGGCGCCGCCGGTGACGAGGATGCGTGTGGTCGTCATGAGGAGATCTGCACCTTGCTGTGGTCGCCGAGTACGAGCCGGTGCGCGGCGGGCACCCGCGGGGCGGGCGTCACCTCCACGTTGCGTCCGATGATCGAGGCCTCCACGCGGCTCGTTCCGGTGAGCGAGGAGCCGTCCAGGACGATGGAGAACTCGATCTCGCTGTCGGTGATCCGGCAGTCGCGGGAGATCGAGGTGAACGGGCCGATGTACGAGCCGCTGACGCGGGTGCCCGCGCCGATCACGGCGGGGCCCACGATGCGCGAGGCGGTGACCGAGGCGCCCTCCTCGATCACCACCCGGCCGATGATCTCGCTCTCCGCGTCGACCTCGCCGAGGTTGCGGGGCTCGGCGAGCTCCAGTACGCAGCGGTTGACCTCCAGCATGTCCGTGACGTTCCCGGTGTCCTTCCAGTAGCCCGAGATCGTCGTGGAGCGGACGTCGTGCTGCCGGTCGATCAGCCACTGCAGGGCGTGGGTGATCTCCAGCTCGCCGCGCCAGGACGGCTTGATGGCGCGCACCGCCTCGTGCACGGCGCCGGTGAAGAGGTAGACCCCCACCAGGGCCAGATCGCTCTTGGGTACCTCCGGCTTCTCCTCCAGGCCCACGACCCGGCCGTCGGCGCCGAGCTCGGCCACGCCGAACGCCCGGGGATCGGAGACCTGGGTGAGCAGGATCTGCGCCGCCGGCCGCTCGGCGCGGAAGGAGTCGACGAGTTCGCGGATGCCGCCGACGATGAAGTTGTCGCCGAGGTACATGACGAAGTCGTCGTCCCCGAGGAACTCGCGGGCGATCACCACCGCGTGCGCCAGGCCCAGCGGCGCCTCCTGCGGGATGTAGGTGACCCGCAGGCCGAACTTGGAGCCGTCGCCGACGGCCTGCCTGATCTCGTCGGCGGTGTCGCCGACGACGACGCCGACCTCGGTGATACCGGCGTCGGCGATGGCCTCCAGGCCGTAGAAGAGCACCGGCTTGTTGGCGACGGGCACCAGCTGCTTGGCGGACGTGTGGGTGAGGGGGCGCAAGCGGGTTCCGGCCCCACCGGAGAGAACGAGTGCCTTCATGGCATCCGACGCTAGGAGCGGCGACTTGAGCCGGGGTCGGGGGCGGACCGGGCCCAGGGGGTTTTCCAGGGGGGCTCGACCGGGGGTGCGGATCCTCGGGGTGGCAGCGCCCGCCCAGCGACATCAGCACCGTGATGCGAGCCCCCAGAGAGGCACTCACCCATGGCAGAGAACCACCGCGCACTCGTCCAGCTCTTCGTTGACATGATCAACAGTCATGACGCGAGCACCATCGGCGAGCACACCGCGGCCGGACACATCGACCACAACCCCATCGTCGACGACGGCATCGAGGCGAACCGCGCCTTCTTCCAGCAGATCTTCGACGCCTTCCCGGACGTCAAGGCCGTCGCCCACGACGTGATCGTCGACGGGGACCGGATCGCCGCCCGCCTGGAGTACTCCGGCACCCACCAGGGCACCTTCTTCGGCATACCGGCCACCGGGCGCACGCTGAACTTCCAGTCCATCGACATCTGGCGCGTCGAGGACGGCCTGCTCGCCGAGCACTGGGACCAGCTGGACGTGGCCGGGATGTTCCACCAGCTCGGCGCCGACTTCTACGCCCTCCAGGCCCAGTAGCGGCCCCTTCCCCCCACGCTCCGCACCACGGCCCGGCGGGTACCGCGTACCCGCCGGGCCGTTGCGCGTCCCGCCCCTCAGGCCTGCGCCGCGCGCTCGATCTCGTCCACGAGCCGGGCGTGCGCGAGGACCGCCTCGGTGTGCGGGGCGAAGTCCTCCCCCTCCAGCACCGCCCGGGCGAACACCCCCGCGATGTTGGTGAAGTGGTGGTCCCGGGCGAGCGGGATCTCGCTGGTGACGCCGCCGCGCTCGACCTGGAGCACCGGCGTGAACTCGTCGGGGGTGCTGAACGCGCGCTCCAGGCGCAGCCGCCCCTCACTGCCCCACAGGCCGTACCCGCTGCGGTAGCCGTGCTCCACCCCGTACGTGAGATGGGCCGCCACCCCCGAGGGCGCCGTCAGCAGCGCACTGCCGGCGGGCTGCGGACCGTACGGGCTCGCCGGGCGCACCTGGGCGCCCGCCACCCGCAGCCCCTCGCCGAGGAAGAGCCGGGCGGCGCGGATCGGGTACGCCGCCACCTCCGGCAGGGTGCTCGCGCGCTCCCCGCCCGGGCGCAGCGGGATCCCGAACTCCGAGGTGAACAGCTGGACCTCGCCGATCAGCCCCTCCGCGACCAGCTCGCGCACCCGGGCGTGCTGCGAGTGGTGGAGGAACATGAAGCTCTCCATCAGCAGCAGACCGCTCTCGCGGGCGAAGGACACCGCCTTCTCCGCGTCGGCCAGGGAGGTGGCGAACGGCTTCTCGCACAGCACGTGCTTGCCGGCGGCCAGCGCCCGCAGGGTCCATTCCACGTGCAGTTCGGGCGGCAGCGGGATGTACACCGCGTCGACGTCCTCGCGCTCCAGCAGCCGTTCGTAGCCGGCCACCGCGGCGCCGCCGAACTTCGCGGCGAAGTCCTGCGCCCGCTCGATCCGGCGGCTGGCGACGGCCGTCACCTCCACCAGGGGCTGGCGCAGCATCGAGGGCAGCATCCGCCGCTCGGCGATGTCGGCGCAGCCCAGTACGCCGATCCGTACGGCTCCGTTGGCTCCCGCGGCGCTCACCGTCCGTACCTCCCGTTCAGTGCCGAGACCGCGCCGAGGCCGGTCAGCAGGGTCCTGGCCTCGATGTTGAGGTAGTTGCTGTGCCGCAGCAGGCCGGTCAGCTGGCCCGGGGTCACCCAGAGGAACTCCTCCGGCACGTCCACCGGGAACTCCTCCCCGACCTCGACGAGCGCATAGCGGTTGCCGGCGTGGTGGAAGCGGCCTCCCTCCTCCGACTGGACCGTGTCGTACAGCAGCTGGCCCGGGCCCGCCCGCAGCACCAGGTCGAGGAAGCGCGGCTGCTGGGCCGCGGGCAGGGTCAGGGCCCGGCCCGGCTGGCACTGCACGGTGGGGCCGAGCTCGGCCACGTCCAGGACGCCGGCCTCGGACCGGGCCTGCGCCAGCAGGTGGGGCACCCCGCAGATCCGGCGGACCACGAAGGCCGCGAGCCCCTGTTCGGCGGGGGCCAGCAAGGGCTGGGTCCAGCTGGTCACCTCGCGGTTCGCCGCCGACACCGAAGCCGCGATGACGGTGAAGTGGTGGCCGCTCTCGTGCCCGATCTCGTACTCGGTGTGCTGCCACTGCTCGACGTCGGACAGCGGGATGGTGCTCTGCACCAGCTCCCGCATGGCCTTGATCTCGGTGAGCCGGTTCAGGAGGTGCTCGGTGGAGTGCAGCGAGGGGCCGTCCTCGGCGAAGGAGGGGATCAGCGACAGCACGGTCCGGGCGTCCATGTTGACGAGGTTGGACTGCTGCAGCAGCTGGTGGATCTGGCCGAGGGTCAGCCAGACGAAGTCCTCGTGCTCCGGCACGTCGCCGATCGCCTCGACCACCATGTTCCGGTTGCGCTTGCGCAGGAACCAGGAGCCCTGCTCCGACTGGAGGGAGTCGTAGAGCACCTTGGAGCTGACCCGGGGCGGGCGGAAGTACTCGATGTAGTGGACGGCGTTGCCCTTGTGCACGCCGGTGTAGTTGCTGCGGGTGGCCTGCACGGTGGGGGAGAGCTCCACCGTCTCGATGTTCCCGGGTTCCATCTTCGCCTGCATCAGGAAGTGCAGGACCCCGTCGAACTCCTTGACCACGATGCCCAGGATGCCGATCTCGGGCTGGTTGATGATCGGCTGCGACCAGGAGGCGCCCCGCCCCTGCCACTCCGTGCGCACCCGCAGGCCCTCGACGGAGAAGAACCGGCCGCTCTCGTGCACCAGGTTCCCGGTGGAGTCCTGGAAGTGCCAGCCGACCAGCTCGGAGAAGGGGATGCGCTGCACGTCGTAGCGGTTGGTGCGGCGCTGCTGCGCGAACCACTCCCGGAAGACCGCATTGGGCGTCACAGGGCTGTCCAGGGTCTCGGCCGACAGCGCGAAGCGCTGTCCGAGGCTCGTCGCGATGCCGGGGGGCACCAACTGGGTGATGGTCATCAGTGGACTCCTTCGCCTTCTCCTGCGTGCCCAGGGGCAGTCGGCCGCACGACGACCATGGGGGAGGGTGATCGGCTGTGGCTGGAGGACGCCTGGAGATGCCCCGTACGACGGCTCGACCGGTGAATTGTCGATGCTAGATTTCCTAGCGGCACTAGACAGGGGGCGGCGGCGCCCCTACGCTGAGGCTCATGAGAATCCTCTTCGCCAGCGTGGGCAATTTCGGGCACATCTTCCCCTTGCTTCCCTTGGCAGGGGCCGCGCGAGCAGCCGGCCACGAGGTCGCGTTCGCCACGGGCGAGCAGTTCCACCAGACCCTGCGCGAGGCCGGCTTCGAGCCGGTGACCGCAGGCCGCTCGGTGCCCGAGGCGTTCATCGAAGCAGCGGGCGGTCAAGCCTTCCTTGAGCAGCACGGCGGCGAGGTGGGCGCCCAGGACGTCCCGGCCGAGGTACTCGCGGACCTGCACATCAAGGTGTTCGGCTCGGTGCTGCCCCGCTGGGTCGCCGCCGACCTGGCCCCCGCCCTCGAACGGCTGCGCCCCGACCTGGTCGTCCACGAGGTGCTCAACCCCGGGGCCGGCTTCGCCGCCCAGCTCGCCGGCATCCCCGCCGTCGCGCACGGCGTCGGCGTGCTCTCCCAGGACCACGAGGCGGCCCGCCTCCAGCAGGAGGTGCTCGCCACCGCCGTCGAGCTCGGCGTCCGCGTGCCCGACGGGCAGGCCTTCACCCTCGGCAACACCCTCATCGACATCTGCCCGCCCTCCCTCCAGGACCCGGCCCTGCTCTCCTCGGGTCTGCCGCGCATCGAGCAGCGCCCCGTCTCCTTCAAGGAGGAGGGCGAACTGCCCGGCGGGCTGGGCCGGTCGGGCGAGCCGTTCGTGTACCTCACCCTCGGCACCGCCCTGGGCTCCGCCGAGAACCTGCGCACCGTGATCGACGGCCTCACCCCGCTGGGCCTGCCGGTCCTGGTCGCCACCGGCTTCCGGGTGCAGATCGCGGATCTCGGCGAACTGCCCGAGAACGTCGTCGCCGCGCCGTGGCTGCCCCAGTCGCAGGTGCTCGCGCGTGCCGCCCTCGTCGTCCAGCACGGCGGCAGCGGGACCACCCTGGCCACGCTGGAGGCCGGGCTGCCGCAGCTCATCGTGCCCCAGGGCGCCGACGGCCCGGCCAACGGCCGCGCCGTGCACGCCGCGGGCGCCGGCGAGGTGGTCTTCGACCTCAAGGCCGAGGCCGTGACGGAGTACGCCCGCCGCATCCTCGGCGACGACGGCTACCGGGAGGCGGCCCGCAAGATCGCCGCGGAGATCGCCTCGCTGCCCGGCCCGGACGAGATCGCCGCGAAGCTCCCCTCCTTCGCGGCCTGACCCGGCAGGTGCGGGGCGGCCCCGGCCGGCGTCCCGCACCGGTCCTCCTGCTCCCGGGCGGACGTCCCCCGCCGCCCGGGGTCACCGGCATCCGGTGCGCGCACCTTCCCGGTCGCGCGCACCGGATGAGCCGGCTTCCCCGCCGTCAGGCGAACCCGCGCCGTCAGGCGAACCCCCGGCGTCAGGCGAACCCCCGGCGTACGACGGCCCCCCGTCCGCGTGGCGTGGGTGAGTGCGGCGGGGGACCGTCGGCTTGCGGGCGTCGCAGGTCTCGTACGGGAGTCGTACGGGCCTACGACACGGGCACCGGTGCGAGGGGGACCAGGTCCAGCGGCGCGGGCAGCAGGTCCTCGACCGCGGCGGCGGGCCCGGCGGCCGCGAGGGCCTCCAGGGCCGCGGCCACCTCCTGCGCCAGCCCCGCGGCCTCGGCGCGGGTCAGCACCGAGGAGGCGAACTCCAGGGACAGCAGCGGCTCCTCCCGCCAGCCCAGTACGGCCAGCTCCGCGTCCGCGGTGGCTCCGCCCAGGTGCCCGTGGTGGAAGCGCGCCGTGAGCGGCCCCGCCTCCAGGCGCGCCGGGAGCAGCTCGTCGTGGGCCGCGAAGGCCACCTGGGTCAGGGCGGTCCGCGACCGGTCGCCGCGCACTCCGAGCTCCCTCGCCAGCGCCGCCGGGTCGAGGTCGGCGTAGCGCAGCCCCTCGCTGAACGCGCAGGCGATGCCGCGCAGGAAGTAGTCGGTGCCGCCCTCCAGTTCGCAGCAGACCGGCACGCGCACCGTGCACGGTGCGACCGTGCGCAGCAGGGCCGCCGTGGGGCGGCGCGGCATCTCGGCGCCCACGAGCAGCCACTCGCGCCCGGCGCGCCGGCCCACGGCCAGCGCCCAGGCGCCGAGCACCACCGCGGTGTGCGGTACGCCGGCCCGTGCGGCCGTCGCGTCGACCGCGTCGCGCAGCCGCGCGTCGAGCCCGAACAGCAGCCGCTCCCCCCGGAAGTCGAAGACGGCCGGCCGCCGCGCGGGCGCCGCCAGGTCCACCACCTCGGGGAACTCCCGCAGCCGCCCGACCCGTTCGGCCGTCAGCGCGCGCAGCGCACCCGAGCGGTCCAGTGCGGCGGCCCGGGCGGCGACCGCGTCGGGCCCGGGTGCGGGCGCGAGGTCCAGCGGACGGCGGCGGACCGCGCGGGCGTAGTCGGCGAGCAGCTCCCGCCAGACCAGGGCCGCGGACCAGGCGTCGGCCACGGCGTCGTGGTACAGGAAGGCCAGCAGGTGCCGGTCGGCGGCCAGCCGGGTCAGGACGAAGGCCAGCGGCGGCCGGCCGGGGTGGCCCACCAGGCGGTCCACGTCCGCGGCGATCCTCGACTGCACCGCGGAGACGGCCTCTTCGCCCTCGTACGCCTGCGGCGTCGACATCAGCGGCACCGTCCAGTCGTCGAGGACGCGGCGTACGGGGCCGCGCGCCGAGGAGGCGAAGGCCGTCCGCAGCCCCTCGTGCCGGGCGCCGAGTGCGCTCAGCGCCGTACGCAGCGCGGCCATGTCGAGGGGGCCGGCCAACTCGGCGGAGAGCATGCGGTGGACGGCCGCGGCGCCGGTGTACGGCTGGGCGGTGAGCGCGGCCAGCTGGGAGGGCAGGAGGTCCTGTGCCGCGGACGGCTCCGGGAGCGGGAGCGGCCGGGGGGCCGGCGGTACGGGAAGGGCCCGCGCCAGTACGTCGGCGAGCGGGGCGGGCCCCATCAGCCCGGACAGGTCGAGCGCGAGCCCGAGCCGTTCACCTGCGCGGCCCTGGAGCCGCATGGCCTGCCCCAGTCCGCCCCCGAGCGTGACGAACGGCGAACCCGCGGCTGCGGCGTGCAGCGTGCGCCGGTCGCGGCCCAGGGCGTCCGCGGCCAGGTCGAGCAGCTCCTCCAGGGGAGTCGGGGTCTGCATGGGGGTGGCCCTCTCTGTGGGCGGTCTTGCCCCGCATGCTGCCGACCGTGCCTCGAAGGCCACTTGAGGTCCGCCAGCGGCGTGTTCACCGGGGGGCGGACCGAAGCGCAGGATTCTATCACTGCTAACTAAAATTTCGCCGAAAGTGCTAAGGTGGGCGGCATGACTCCCCGAGAGCGCCGCCTCCGCGAGCAGGCCCAGCGAGGCCGGCTGATCCTCACCACGGCCCGCGAGATGGCCGAGGCCGAGGGCTGGGACTCCGTCACCACGCGGCGCCTCGCGGAACGCATCGAGTACAGCCAGCCGGTGCTCTACCAGCACTTCAAGAACAAGGACGCGATCGTCCACGCGGTCGCCCTCGAAGGGTTCGCCGAACTCGCCGCCGAACTGCGCGCCGCACGCCTCGGTGCCGGCGACCCGCACGCCGCACTGGACGCGGTCGCCCGCACCTACCTCGACTTCGCGGCCCGGGGGCCGGTCCTCTACCAGGCCATGCTCACCCTCGACGTGGGGCTCGAACACGCCGGCTCCGACACCCCCCAGCCGCTGCTCGACACCTTCGCCGAGATCCGCGATGCGGTCGGGCCCGTCGCGGGCGAACGCGACCCGGAGGTGCTGGCCGAGGTGCTGTGGAGCGCCTGGCACGGCCTGGCCACCCTGTCCTGGGGCCGCCGGCTGCGCCCCGGGCCGGCCCAGGAGCGGCTCGCCGCCCTGACCGGCCTGGTGACCGGACCGGTCAGGCAGCGGTCCTGACCTGCTCCGGCTCGGTGGGCTTGGCGGGCTCGGCGTTCGCGGGCTCCTTCAGCTTCTTGCCGAGCAGCACGAACAGCAGGATCAGACCGACCGTCAAGACGATGTGGCCGATGCCGCCGACCAGCGAGAAGAGTTCGGGTACCTCGTTGCCCAGCACGGTCTGGGTGCCGCGGTAGAGCATGCTCGCGCAGGTGATCGTCAGACCCGTGTTGTAGAACCAGAAGAAGTAGGTGAACTGCTTCGTCCCGGACAGTCCGAAGACCTTGTCCAGCCCGAGGACGATGAGGAACACGAGCATGCCCAGCGCGAGCAGGTGGGTGTGCAGCACGGCGAGCTGGGTCTCGCCCTCGAAGTCATTGATCTTGGTGAGCTCGCGGTAGTACAGCCCGGAGATCACTCCCACGATCATGTAGACGTGTGCCGCGTAGTACGACTTCCGCATCTCCGCACTCGCTCCCTGATGATCCGATACCGCCCCTGACGGGGCCCATTCAAGCACTGGGAGTGGGCAGTTCATCGCCCCTTCGGATCATCACTCAAGCGGAGCTCGACTACGCCTCGACCAGTTCCCGAGCGGCCGGCGAGAGCTGCGGCAGGTCGACCAGCGAGGCGAAGGCCCCCGCGGTCTGCTGGAGTTCCCCGTCGGGGTTGTAGAGGAACCGGGGCCGCGGAAGGCCCTTGGTGCCCTTGACCCAGCGCAGGTAGCGGGCCGCCTCGTCCATGAGCGGCGCGGCGGTGTCCAGGGTGAAGACGGGGAGGTCGGCGGTCCGCGCGAGGTACTCGGCGCTCAGGTGGACCGCGTCGTGGTCGAAGCGCAGCACCATGACCTCGACGCCGTCCCGGCGCAGGGCGAGGTCGGCGGAGGGGGCCAGCGGGCTCTCCACGAGCAGGACGGCGGAGGGCGCCGGACCGGGGGCGGAGTGCGGGGCGGCCGGGGCGGTCAGGATGCTCAGGGGGGTCATGACGGTCATGACGGGCTCCTCGGAAGTCGTGGGCGAAGGCAGGGGCGGCCGGGGTCGGCGGCCGGGCGGGAGGGCTTCAGAAGCGGTCGTTCAGGTGGTCGTTGAGGTGGTCGAGGCAGAGCTCGTACACGTCCTCGGAGTGCGTCTCGTGCCAACCGGCCACGAGCGGGACGCGGGCCGGCCACAGCGCGCGGTGCCCGGCACCGTCCGCGACGACCACGAAGGTGGCGAACTCGTCCGCGAACGGGTCGTCGGCGCACGGGTGGTCCAGGACGTGCAGGCTGCCGTCCTCGTCCACGCGGGCGGCGTGCCCGGTGCGCCACATACGGGCCGCCGCGTCCCCCGGCCCGGCGAGCGGGTCGGGCAGGAAGCGCTCGCCGGTGGCGCCGGGCAGACCCGCGTACCCCTGGGCCACGCCCACCCCCCCGATGTACAGCGCGCCCACCGCCCCGGCCGCGACCGGCCGCAGCTGCGCATCGAGCACGTAGGCCCGGTAGCCGGGAGCGGGCCGGGTGCGGCCGCCCGGCGTCCGCTCGACCAGCAGCCGCCCCTCGGGCCAGCCGCTGCTGACGGTCAGCGCCGTGTCCTGCGCCCGGGCGAGCGCCACCAGCGCGTCGTCCGCCGGGCCGAGCACCACCGAGGCGCCCTGCTCGCGCAGCCACTGGAGCACCTCGTGCGGGGCGCCGTGGGTGAGGGCCGGGCCGGGCAGGTGCACCCGGGCGCCGCCGACGAGCGCACGCAGCAGCCCGAGCGCGGCCTCCGCGTCCGGGTAACCGGGCACCAGCCAGGCGGCGTCGGCAGCAGGCCCCGGGCCGGCCGCGGCGGCGCTGAGCCGTTCCCCGCCGATCGCGATGGTCGCGGCGGTCGGGATCGTCGCGTGGGCGGTGTGCGCCAGCAGCACCGGGGCGTCGGGGTCGAGCGGCCGCGTACGGTCGGCCGCGCGGACCGGCCAGCTGCTGCCCGCCGGCAGCTGGTCGGCGGCCGCGGCGCGGACCAGCCGGACCGCCCGGGGCACCGGCGCCAGTGCCCTGTCAGCGGCCTCGTCGAGCAGCAGGACCGCCGGCCACACCGCGGCGGGCAGCCCGAGCGCCGGATCCAGCGGCATGCAGGCGGCGCCCGCCTTGGCCACGGCGAGTGCGGCGACGGCGAAGCCGGTCGGGGAGGCGATGGCGGTGACCACGCAGGTGCCGGGCCCTGCCTCGTGTTCGAGCAGGACGTGCGCCAACAGGTCGGAGCGGGCGTCCAGTTCCGCGTAGTCCATGCCGCCCAGGGCGGCCGCCCCCGGGGTGCGGGCCACCTGCTCCGCGAAGAGCGAGGCCACGCTCTGCGCGGGCACGGCCGGCAGCTCCCGCCCGACACCGCTCCACAGGCCGACCGCGTCCACCGGCTCCGCGCCGGGCAGCAGCCGCAGTCGGCTCAGTGCGCTGTCCGGGGTCTCGACGGCCGCCTCCAGCACCGCGACCAGCTGGCGCGTGAGCGAGGCGGCGGCGGCCTCGCCGATCGCCTCGTACGGGAAGGCCGCCGCCCCGGCGATCCCCGCGGGCTCCCCCTCCGGGTCGTGACGCTCGGTCAAGGTCAGGCCCAGGGACGCCGTGGGCGAGGGCAGGCGGGGCTCGGCGGCCTCCACCGTCAGCGCGCCGGCCGCGAAGGCGCCGGCCGTCTCCTGCAGCACGGTCAGCGCGACCCCGCCGGGCAGCGCCAGGGCCGCCTCCCCGTCCCGGTACGCCGCGAGGTCCGCGGCACGCACCCGCCGCAGCAGCTCGGTGAAGGCGGGATCGCCGGAGGCGTCCACGGACAGGGCCAGCACCCGCCCGTACGGTCCGACGGCCCGGCGCAGGGCAGCGCTGTCACGGGCCGGGACCGGCGCGGCCACCGTGACCACGGGACCCGCGCCGAGGCGCGTGAGCAGCGCCGCGAGCGCGGCGTGCACGAGCATGAAGAGGGTCACCCCCTGCTCGGCGGCCAGCGCGGCGAGCTGCGCGTGCAGGCCGGCGTCGAGCGCGAAGGCCAGGTGCCCGGCCTCCGCATCGCCCGCGTACGGGCCGCTGCCCGGGACCGCGGTGGGCTCGGCATCCCCGAACAGGGCCCGCTGCGCACCCTGCGGCGCGGCCGTCGGCCAGCGCGGGGCGTCCCCGCGGGCCCGCGCCCCGTAGGCCAGGGCCAGTTCGGCGGCCAGCGGCGCGTGCGACCACAGGTCCACCGCATCGCCCGGCAGCATCAGCTCCAGCAGGTGCTCGGCCGCGGCCAGGGACCGCAGCCGGGTGCCGGCCGAGCCCAGCCGGCTGTTGCGCAGCGCCTCGTGACGGCGGCCCAGGTCCTTCAGGGCCTCGTCCAGGGCGTCCGTGTCCAGCGGGCCGCGCAGCCGCAGGGGCAGTACGGCGCTGCCGGCCGCGGCCGCCCGCCCCGGTCCGGTGGCGGCCGCGGGGCCGTCCCCGACCAGCGCGGCGAACAGGGCCGGGGTGGGGGCCCGGCCGAGGGCCCCGCCGCCCGGGTCGGCGTCCAGCACCTCGCGGGTCCGCGCCAGCAGGCGGGCCGCGGCCGCCGGGCCGCCGCCGAGGCGGAAGAAGTCGCTGTCCGCGTGCACCGCGCTGCGCGGTACGCCGGCGGCCTCCGCGAAGAGGTCCCGCACGATCTCCTGGACCGGCGTGCCCGGCGGCGTCGCGGGCGGGGCCCCCGCACAGACCGCGTCGGGTGCGGCCGCCTCGTGCCAGGCGGCCGGGGTCCCGTACAGGTGCAGCAGCCGGGGCGCGGAGCCGGCGCGGTGCAGGACCTGCCGCAGCAGCTGCGGGTCGCAGGCCGCCGGACCGCCGAAGGCGAGGGTGTGCAGCGGGTCGAAGGCCGCTGGCCGTTCGCGGGCGGTCCGCTCGAAGTCCGCGCCGGGCAGGAGCAGGACGCTCACCTCCCCCTCCCGCAAGGCCGCCTCCAGCCGCCCCGGGTCGGCGACGGTGTCCGCGTCCAGCCCCACCAGCCGGGCCCCGGCCGTCAGGGCCGCCCAGACCTCCAGGGAGGCGGTGTCCTCGTCGGGAGCGGCGACCTGCCCCACCCCCTCGCCGGGCCGCACCCGCAGCGGACCGTCCGGCCCGGCCAGGGCGAGCACCTCGCGGAGGTACGCCGACTCCTGCGCCTGCGCCTGCGCCTGCGCCGCCACGCCGGGCAGGGCCCCGGGCCGGGCGGCGATCTGCCCGGCCTCGGCGTCGAGGGCGACGACCTCGGCGCCCAGGCCCGCGTACTCGGCGGCCCGGCGCCCGGAGGTCACCACGGCGCGCACGGGGCCGCCCGGCAGACCGGGGCGGGCGCCGGGGTCGAGCGCCACGTACGAGGCGCCGGCCCGCAGGACCGCGAGCCAGGCCGTCACCAGCTCGGGGCCGGCCGGCAGCACGGTCGCCACCCGGTCGCCGGGGCGGACACCGCGGGCGACGAGATGGGCGGCGAGCCGGTTGGCCGCTAGGCTGAGCTCCCGGTAGCCGAGGGAGGTCCCTCCTGCGCCGGGGGCGCCGTAGGTGAGGGCGATGGCCTCGGGCCGCGCGAGGACGTGCTGCTCGATGAGGCCGGAGATTGACATCAGGGCTCGCTCCTTCGACGGCGGCTCGGCTTGTTTGGCAAAACCTTGCCTAGATGCTGGCAAGCGGAAACTGAGGCTCTGTCTCGAACCGCTGGAGATTCACTCGACCTCGCCGACCCTCCTACCGCCACCTGCCCGGGCCCCACGCTCGGCGCCCTGCCCATCGGCCCACCCGGAGCCGGACAAGCGGCCCCGCCCGGTCATGCGCGGGGCCGCGCCCCCGCGCACGAGCCCAGCGCCCGGCCCCCCGGTACGGGCCCGGCCAGCGGCCTCCGCGCAAGAGGCGCAGGGCTGCCCCGCGTACCGGCGGCGGCCCCGCTTACGTGGCGGCGGCCCGGGTGACAGGCGCCGGGCAGGCAGCCCGGGGCAAGCGCCCGGCCTGGCCTGGCGCAGGCACCCCCGAACGGGGGTCCGGCGCCCGGCCCGCGGGCCCGCGGGCACGCGTACGTGGCGGCGCCCTCGCGCCCGGCCCCGGGGCCCGGCCCCGCGTAGGGGTCCCGCATGCCGCCCAGACGGCGGCCCCGCGCCCGCGTGCGTGGTGGCGGCCCCCGGGTGAGAGGTGCCCGGTCTGGCGTGCGCAGGACGCGCCCTCCGAACGGGGTTTCGGCCCGCGGGCATGCACAGGGGCGCGGGCCGCGTGTACGGGAGGGTCCGGCGCCCGGCCCGCGGGCCCTGCGGGCATGGGCAGGGCCGCGCGACTCCGCGTACAGGTCCGGCGTCCGGCCCCGCGTACGGGGCGGGCCCCGGGACGCCGCCTGGTCGGCGGCTCCCGCAAGAGGCGCTGGGCTGCCGCGGCGTACGGCCGGCGGCCCGGCGTCCGCGCCCGCGTGCGTGGTGGCGGCCCCCGGTAAGAGGCGCCGGGCAGGCGCCTGGGGCAAGAGGCGCCCGGCCTGGCGTGCGCAGGACCTGCCCCCGAATGGGGGTTCGGCGCCCGGCCCGCGGGCCCGCGGGCCTGCGCAGGGGCGTGGCCCCGCGTACGGGCGGAAGCCCGGCACTCCGGACGCGCGTACGCGGCGGCGGCCTTGCGCAAAGGCTCCGGCCGGGCATGCGCAGGACCCGCGACCCACATACAGGCGGGCCCGGCACCCGCCCCGCGGGCATGCGCAGGACCGCGACTCCGCAGGAGAGGCGCCGCTCCGCGTACCGGCCGCGGCCCCGGACCGCGTACCGCGGGGGCCCGCCCGCCGCCCCGGGGCGTTCGAGGCCGCTGCGAGGCGGCCCTGGCACGCTGGTCCCCCGTTCCCTGCCACCGTGGAGGCCGACCATGGGCACACGCATCCCCCAACCGAAGCCCGACCGCGGCGAGGCCCCCGAGGTCTCCGCTCAGGCCGAGTCCGACGAAGCCCCCGCCACCTCGCGCACCGTCCTGTCCCACATCTCCAGCCTCTGACCCGCTCCGCCCGGAACGGTACGGGCGGCGGAAACGACCGAAGCCCCCGCCGAAGGCGGGGGCTTCAACGGTTGTACGGGCCGTTCGTCAGGCGACGGCCCACGGGGAGGCGCTGCGGATGCCGCCGACCGGTTCGGCGCGGCGGTCGTCGGCCCACACCGGATGGAGGGCGGCGGACAGGATGCCCCAGAGCTGACCGGCGGTCAGGGTGCGGACCGGGATCACCACCTGGCCGGCGAGGCTGACGCGGAACGCCGACTCCAGGCTGCTGACGATGCCGATGAGCGCCATGGAGTCCAGGCCGTACGCCTCCATCGGAACGTCCGCGGCCGGCGCCTCGCCCCGGCCCAGTCCGGGAAGTCCCTGGCGCAGGAGGTTCTCGAACTTCGCGTTCCACGGTGCGTGGGCCATCGGTGGACTTCCTTCCGGGACGGGCGACGTGGTGCCCCTGCACCGTGCCGCATCCCGCTAGAGCCGCCGTGGACCCCTTCTCGCTCCCCGAGCACGGCGGACCGCGATGAGCCCGCCCGGCGAGCCACCCGGCGCAGGAGAACGGCGCAGGAGGAACGGCGCCGGTTACGGCCAGTCGATCTGCCCGGCGGCCGGGCCGGTGGAGGTGCCCGGGGCGACCGGCCAGTCGATCTGGGCGCCCGCCGGGGCGGCGGAGGTGCCGGGGGCGACCGGCCAGTCGATCTGTCCGCCGTCGGCCTGGGCGACACCGCCCGCAGTGAGAACGGCGGCGGAGACGAGAGCGGCGGTGGCGACGGCGCGGGCGATGGTCTTCATGGTGACTCCTCGGTGGCAATTGTTTGTTTCGGCTTGGCAAGTCCTCTGCCAGAAGATTGGCAACCCCTCCTCGGGATTCGCTCGGAAATCGCTCAAGATGCCCTGGAGGCGGCGCCCATTTCTCGCACACAGGGGCCGCCGCGCCCCATTCGGAACTCGCGACACCTGCCCCGACCTGCGACTTTCCTGATCCGGCAGGAACGGCAATACGAGTTGCCAAAAGTTGCCAGAAACCCGCTGACTTGAGCCTCGCCGGAGCGGGGTTGCCCGGATATTGCCAAGACGGCCCGACGTTGGGCAATGTCTTGCCAAGCGAGTTGGCAATTCTTGGTACAGCAGGGCCGGGTACCCGCCGGGCCCCACAGCGGAGGGAGGCCCCTCGATGAACGCGCCGACGCACCAAGGGCAGCGAACGGCCCACCTGGACACCGCGGGCACCGGCCGGATGCCGGCCGCCGTGCAGTCCGTCCTCGCCGACTGCACCGCCCGCGACGACCGCTTCGGGACGCACGCCCTGGAAGAGGAGCTCGGCGCCGTCCTGCACACGGGGATCCACGAGCGCCTGGGCGGCCTGCTCGGCGTCCCGGCCGGCCGCACCGCCCTGGCCGCCGGCGCGGCCGACGCCTTCCACGCCTACGTGTCCCGCCTCGACCTCGGTCCGCGCGACCGGATCTGGACCACCCCGCACGAGGGCGTGGCCCACCTGACCACCCTGTACGGCCTGCGCGAGCGCACCCGCTGCCGGCTGGAGGTCGTCCCGCTGCGCGCGGACGGCGACCTCGACCTGGAGTGGATGCTGGAGCACATCGACGAGGACGTCGCCCTCGTCTCCGTCGTGCACGTCTCCGCGGTCTGCGGAACCGTCAACCCGGTGGAGGCCGTCGGCCGGCTCCTCGCCCCGCACCGGGCCCTGTACGCGGTCGACGCCTCACACGCGGTGGGCCGGCTGCCCGTCGACGCCGCGCGCATCGGCTGCGACCTGCTCACCGCGGACGGCTGGAGGTTCCTGCGCGGACCGCAGGGCATCGGCTTCGCGTACGCAGGCCCCCGGTCGGCCGAGGCGTTCTCGGCGCCGCCGGCCCCGGCCGCCGTCGCCGCCCTGCACACCGCGCTCGGCCACCACACCGCGGCCATGTCCCTCCCGCACCCGGAGCTCCTGCCGCGCCTGCGCAGCACCGTCGCCCGGGCGCCGGGGATCGAACTGCTGGCCGCGGGCCGGGTGCAGGCCGGGATCGTGGGCTTCCGGCACGGTGAGGTGCCCGCCGCGCTGATCCGGCGCGCCCTGGCCCGGCGCGGGATCGTCGTACGCAAGACGGTCGCGCAGGAGCACCCGCTGCACCCGGCAGGGCGGGAGGCGCCCACGGCCCTCGTCGCCTCCGTCCACTACGACAACACCGCCGAGGACATCGACCGCCTCGGGACCGCCCTGCGCGAGGCACTGCACGAGATCGTGCGCGAGGAGCGGAAGTTCGCCGCCGTCTCGGCGATACGGGTGCTCGCCGCGGCCGGAGCCGCCCCCGTGGGCCGCCCGCCCGTGCGGCAGGACCCGTACCACCGCCCGGAACCCGTCCGGCGCGGCCACCTCACCCTGCACACGACGTACTGAGCCCCGCGCGACGACCCGGTCCCGACCCCGTATCGCGGGGGGTTCCAGCGGACTTCGACGACATCTTGAGCCCCGCCCGCGACGGTGGCTGCAATCCGGCCTCAGACCTGGAGGATCCACATGACCATCATCGACGCGCCCCTCATACCGGTCCTGGACCGTGCCGCGGAACTGGCCGACATCAAGGCCCAGGCCGTCGCCGGACCGGATGAGCGGGCCACGCAGCGTCAGCACGACAAGGGCAAGCTCACCGCCCGCGAGCGCATCGACCTCCTGCTGGACGAAGGCTCGTTCCACGAGATCGAGGCGCTGCGCAGACACCGCGCGAGCGGTTTCGGACTGGAGGACAAGCGCCCCTACACCGACGGTGTGGTCACCGGCTGGGGCACGGTGGACGGCCGTACCGTCTTCGTCTACGCCCACGACTTCCGCATCTTCGGCGGCGCGCTCGGCGAGGCGCACGCCGAGAAGATCCACAAGGTGATGGACCTGGCCGAGTCGGCCGGCGCCCCCCTGGTCTCCCTCAACGACGGCGCGGGCGCCCGTATCCAGGAGGGCGTCTCGGCGCTCGCCGGGTACGGCGGAATCTTCCAGCGCAACACCCGCGCCTCCGGGGTCATCCCGCAGATCTCCGTGATGCTCGGCCCGTGCGCGGGCGGTGCCGCGTACAGCCCGGCCCTGACCGACTTCGTCTTCATGGTCCGCGAGACCTCGCAGATGTTCATCACCGGCCCCGACGTCGTCCGCGCCGTCACCGGCGAGGAGATCTCCCAGAACGGCCTCGGCGGCGCCGACGTCCACGCCGCGACCTCCGGGGTGGCCGCCTTCGCCTACGACGACGAGCAGAGCTGCCTGGAGGACGTCCGGCACCTGCTGTCGCTGCTGCCGGCCAACAACCGCGAGACCCCGCCCCGCGAGTTCACCAACGACCCGGCGGACCGGCGCACCGAGGCGCTGACCGGCATCGTCCCCGTCAACCCGCAGCAGGCGTACGACATCCGCAAGGTCATCGAGGAGGTCGTCGACGACGGCGAGTACTTCGAGGTCCAGCCCGCGTGGGCGACCAACGTGGTGTGCGCGCTCGCCCGGATGGACGGACACGTCACCGGCTTCGTCGCCAACCAGCCCGCCAGCCTCGCCGGGGTGCTCGACATCCACGCGAGCGAGAAGGCGGCCCGCTTCGTGCAGTTCTGCGACGCCTTCAACATCCCGCTGGTCACCCTCGTCGACGTCCCCGGCTTCCTGCCCGGCGTGGACCAGGAGCACGGCGGCATCATCCGCCACGGCGCGAAGCTGCTGTACGCGTACTGCAACGCCACCGTCCCGCGCATCTCCCTCGTCCTGCGCAAGGCGTACGGCGGCGCGTACATCGTCATGGACTCCCGCTCCATCGGGGCGGACCTGGCGCTGGCCTGGCCCACCAACGAGATCGCGGTCATGGGCGCGGAGGGCGCGGCGAACGTCATCTTCCGCCGGGAGATCGCCGCGGCCGACGACCCCGACGCGATGCGCGCACAGAAGATCAAGGAGTACACGACGGAGCTGATGCACCCGTACTACGCCGCCGAACGCGGCCTGGTGGACGACGTGATCGACCCGGCCGAGACCCGCTCGGTGCTCGTGGGCGCGCTCGGCATGCTCCGTACCAAGTACGCCGACCTGCCGTCGCGCAAGCACGGCAACCCGCCGGTATGAGGGCCGCGGAGGGCGGGGCGCCGCCGCAGACCTGGCGGATCACGGGCGGCAACCCCGACGCGGAGGAGACGGCCGCCGTCATGGCGGTCCTCACGGCCCTGCTGGCCGGTGCGGCCGAGGCCGAGCCCGAACAGCCGCCCCGCAAGGGCCGCGCGGGCTGGGACCGCACTCCGGCGGACGCGTTCCGCACGACCGGCACCTGGCGCCGGCACTGACCGGCCGCCGAAGCCGCTGAAACGCCTGCCTGCCGAAGCGTCGGCCCCGCTGACGGCGTTAACGGCGTTAACGGCGTTAACGCTGCCCACCCGTCAACGCCGCTGACGCCCCAGCGCCGCCGGGCCCCCGCCAGGGGGTCCGGCGCAGGCCGGCTCCCTGGGCAGCGTCTTCGGCCTGCGTCTGGCCCGCAATCACCCCGAGCTGTACGCGGCCTACGTCGGCACCGACCAGAACGTCCTGGACGCCGGCCGCGACACCTCGGCCCACGCGGCCCTCCTCGCCCGCCTGCGCGCCACCGGACGGCACAAGGACGCCGCGGCCGTGGAGCGGATGGGTCCCGACGCCCGGCAAGAGCGCCGCACAGCGGGCCGCGTACGACAAACTGCCCGTGGCGAGCGACCCCTTCACCCTCGACAACCTCAAGCGCGTCGTGCTGCGGTCCCTGTGGTTCTCCCCGCTGCACACCCTGGGCGAGATCGGGCAGTACTTCGCGGCCATGACGTTCTCCGGCGTGCTCACCCCCGAGACGGCCGCCTTCGACGACCGCGCCGACGGCACCCGCTTCGAGATCCCGTTCTTCGTCTTCCAGGGCGACCGGGACGTCATCACCCCGGCCGACCGCGCCCGGCGGTTCTTCGACGAGGTCGAGGCCCCCGTCAAGGAGTTCGCCCTGATCGAGGACGCGAGCCACTTCGCCTCGTTCCGCCGCCCCGAGCAGTTCCTGCACCTGATGCTCACCCGCGTCCGCCCGCTCGCGGCCACCCCGGCCGGCTGACACGGGCCGGGGAGCCCGTCATGATCACAGAGCGGAACTCACGCACGAAAGGACACGTGCCCGGTGTACGAGAGCTCATGGCCGACCGACCGCTTCGAGCAGGAGAGGACCCGGCTGCGCGCCGTCGCCTACCGGATGCTCGGCTCACTCGGCGAGGCCGAGGACGCCGTCCAGGAGGCCTGGCTGCGCCTGGAGCGCACGGACGCCGCCGAGATCGAGAACCTGCCCGGCTGGCTGACCACGGTCGTGGCGCGGATCTGCCTGAACATGCTGCGCTCGCGCGAGACCCGCCGCGAGGAGCCCCTCGAACTCCGCATACCCGACCCGGTCGTGACCCCCGAGGACGTCATCGACCCCGAAGCCGAGGCGCTGCTGGCCGATTCGGTCGGCCTGGCGCTGATGGTGGTGCTCGCCTCGCTCCGGCCCGCCGAGCGGATCGCCTTCGTCCTGCACGACATGTTCGCCGTGCCGTTCGACGAGATCGCCCCGCTGATCGACCGCACGCCGGCGGCCACCCGCCAGCTCGCGAGCCGTGCCCGCCGCCGCGTCCAGGAGCAGGCCCCGGCGCCCGACCCCGACCTCGCCCGCCAGCGCGAGGTCGTCGACGCCTTCTTCGCCGCCTCCCGCGACGGCCGGTTCGACGCCCTCGTCGCCGTCCTCGACCCCGACGTCGTCCTGCGCTCCGACGGCGGCGTCGCCCGCGCCCGCCACACCGTCGTCCTGAACGGCGCCTCCACGGTGGCCTCGCAGGCCCTCACCTTCAGCCGCCTGAGCCCGTTCGTCCGCCCGGCGCTGGTCAACGGCGCGGCCGGAGTCGTCGTCATCGCCGACGGCCACCCGCTGTCCGTCATGGCCTTCACGGTCACGGCGGGGTGCATCACCGCGATCGACGTGGTCGCCGACCCGGAGCGCCTGCGCGCCCTCGACCTGACGGACTTCACCGGCTGACGGCCTTCGATCCTGACGATTTCACCTGCGGCAGGGGGTGTCCGGCCGCGATCCGCCGGACACCGCCTCCCCGGCCCGACGTGCGGCCCGGCCCGGCTCGCACGTCGGGCCGGGAGCCGCGGATCAGCGCCGCCCGGCCACCGAGTTCAGCACCTGGAGCCGCTGCTGCGTCAGGTGCAGCAGCCGCGGCTCCAGCGACGGCAGCGCGCCGAGCAGGCGCAGCAGTTCGGGCCCGGCCTCCCGCGCCGCGGCCTGGTCCTTGAGCTGTGTCCAGCAGTACAGCGCCCCCGCCCCGGCGGCCAGCACCTCCGGGGCGTCCGGCGCATGCCGCTCCAGGCGGGTCGTCCCGGCCCGGATCCACAGCCGGGTCGCCAGCCGGTAGTCGCCGGCCATCCGGGCGAGGTCGGCGCGGATCTCCGCCCAGTGGGCCGCCTCCGACGAGCCCCGCCCGCAGGCCCGCAGCGCGTGCTGCTCCCAGGCCCGGGCGAGCGCGGCCGCCTCCTCGTGGCGGCCCACGGAGGCCAGGGCGTGGATGTGCGGCCGCGGATCCTCGGCCGACTGCGACTGCGACTGCGACTGCGACTGCGACTGCGACTGCGCGGGCCGGTCACTGAGCGCGCGCGTGGCCGGCAGCACCAGCGTGCCCGGCGGCAGCGCGGCCGCCCCCACCGCGAAGGCGTGCACCTGTACGTTGCCGGGCCGGTGCGGGCCGCGCCGCAACTGCTCCACCCAGTGCCGCGTGTACGGGCTCACGCCGTCGGGCCCGCCGGCGAACGCGGGCGGCACGACCACCCCGTACACCTCGGCGGACGGCGAACCGGGCAGGCTCCCGTACTCGTGCAGCACCGGCCACGCGCTCTTGTCGGCGACCAGGTCGAGCACCACCGTGGTCAGCCCGGCCGACCGCGCCCGCAGCTCGGTCCCCAGCCACTCCCACGGGAACGCCGTATAGCGCACCGACGACGCCGTGGTCCCCGCGAGCGCCAGATGCAGGTGCCGCCCGCGCCGGTCGAGCGTGAGCCGCCCCGACAGGTACACCAGCAGCGGCCCGGAGGTGGCGGCGGCCGCCCGCAACCGCAGCAGCACGGTGTGCGGATCACGGGCCCCGTCCAGATAGGTGGTGTCGCTGGGCACCTGACTGCCCAGCAGCACCGCGGGCGGCACCGCCGCCACCGCCGCCACATTGGCACTCGGCGCCACCTGCACGGCCCGCCGCCGCACGGCGGCATCCCCCGCTATCAGAAGGACATGCCCCCGCTGCGGCGCGCCCAGCTCATCGATGTGCATGCACAGACGGTACTCACGTCTTTCCCGGCCGGGCCCGCGGGGCGAGGACGGGGCGAGGCCCCGGGAGCACTCCGGGAACCGTTTTCGCTGCTTGTCCGCCCCTGACCGGTTGTGTGATCTTGTCCCCGACCCCCTCCCACGGAAGGCACGACACGATGACCACGACCGCCCTGCCCACGGCCTCCGCCCGGGCCGCCGAGGCACCGCGCGCCCGCGAGACCGGGACCGAGGCCGAGTCCTCCGAGCCGGTCGAACTCGTCATCTTCGACTGCGACGGGGTCCTCGTCGACAGCGAGCCCATCGCCGTCCGCACGCACGTCGCCCTCGGCGCGGAGCTGGGCTGGCCGCTGACCGAGGACGAGGTCATGGAGCGCTTCGTGGGCCGCTCCACCACCTCCATCGGCGAGCAGATCGCCGCCCGGCTCGGCGCCGGCACCGCCCGCGTCTGGGACCAGCGCTTCCGCACGCTGCACGCCGAGGCGGTCGACGCCGGCCTGCAGGCGGTCGACGGCATAACGGAGGCCCTCGACGGCCTTCGTGCCGAGGGCCTCGGACCGCAGCAGTGGTGCATCGCCTCCAGCGGCAGCCACGACAAGATGCGGCACACCCTGGGCCGGGTCGGACTGTACGACCGGTTCGCCGGCCGCATCTTCAGCGCCCAAGAGGTCGAGCACGGAAAGCCCGCCCCCGACCTGTTCCTGCACGCCGCCCGCTCCCTGGGCGTGGACCCGGCCCGGTGCGCGGTCGTCGAGGACAGCCGCTTCGGCATCCAGGCCGCCGGCGCCGCCGGAATGCGCGGCTTCGGCTACGCGGGAGGCCTCACGCCCGCCGCATGGCTGGCGCTGCCCGGAACGGTGGTCTTCACCGACATGCGCCGGCTGCCGTCCCTGATCGCCCCTCACCTCTGAGGCCCGGGCGGTCGACGGCCCGGCTTCCCACGCGGCTCGCGGCCGGCCGGGGCCCGCGTCACCGCCGGGCCGGGATCCGCGTCACACGGCCGCCGGCTCGGTGTCGTAGGGGCCGGCTCCCTGTGGTTCGAGGGTCACGATGCACGAGAAGGCGATCCCCCCTCGCTGCAACGCGACGACGTCGACGCGCGGCCGGCCCCGGTGGTCGGGCAGCGTAGGCTCCGCCGCGATCCGGCACGGGGCGTCGAACTCCACGTACTGGAAGAACGTCGAGTCGAACGCGACGGGCAGCGCACGCCGCGGGCCGACGCGGACCAGCGCGGCCTGGCGGGCCGCCTCCAGCAGCAGCATGCCCGGCACGTGGTCCACCGGGTGGTCGAAGAGGACAGGATGCGAAGTGTCACTGCGCAGCAGCCAGCGCGCGGGGGCGTCCGCGACCGACAGCACCACGTCCGCCTGCCGCAGGCGCCCCACGGCGGCGGCGGGTATTGGGGGAGGCACCGGCCGGGCCGCGGCCATGGCGGTGAGCGGGTCCGCGTACCCGGCGCGCAGGCGCTTGTAGATGGCGGGCGGGTTGCTGGTGAACCGGGCGCGCGCGGAGCCGAGCTCCCTGCCGCCCGCGAACGCCGTGACGTCCATGGTGATCGCGGCCATGCGGGCGGCGCGCCGGACGATGTCCGAGCAGATGATGCGCAGTTCGAGGACGGCCGGGCGGTGCTGGATCCGCAGGGCGGCCGGGTCGACGCTGTAGGTGAAGTACTCCCAGATCAGCTGGTGTCCGAGCGGGACGTCGTAGGCGACGTGGGAGAGGAACGGGATGCTCTGGCGCACCGTCTCCGCGAACAGCAGCGGATCGAAGGCGCCCAGGGACCGCTCGTAGAAGGCGTGCGAATCGGGCCAGCGGGCGGTGACGGTGAAGTCGTCGGATCCCCGCCGCTGCAAGCCGGTGAGGAGCACCTCGGCCGGTCTGCGTTTGTGCACCAGGAGCTGGATCGCCTCCGCCGAGGTGGGTCGGCGTAACGGCTGGCCGGGAACGGTGGAGCGGGTGGGCGGGGCGGCGGCGGAACGGACTTGCGCAGGCTGGACGTTGATCACTGATTCACTCCAGGTACGGCGAGCAGGCCTCGTTGTAACCTCAGTCGCGGGCGGTGGGGGGAACCGAGAGTCATAAAATAACGTGTGTTCTTTTTGTTTGTCGATGGAGATACTCGATGCACGAGCCGAAGCAGGAACGCGCCGCCAAGACGCGCGACCAGATCCTCCGAGCGGCGGCGGCGCTGCTCGAAGAGCACGGCTACCGTGGTACCTCCATGAGAGCGCTGGCCCAACAGGCCGGAGTCACGCTCGGAGCGGTCTACTTCCACTTCCCCAACAAGGAGGCGCTGGCCCGCGCCGTCATGAACGCGCAGCCCGACACGATCGTCCCGTACCTCGGATCGGCGGGCCTGCAGCGGCTGGTGGACATCACGCTGGTGTGGTCCTGGCGGCTGCGCACGGACCTGCTGCTGCGCGCCGGCGTGCAGCTCGCCGTGGAGCAGCGGGCCCTGGGCGTACGCGACGACACCTCCTTCCGCGACTGGCAGGAGATCATGGAGGGCTGCCTGGAGGAGGCCGTGGCCAGGGGTGAGCTCCTGGAAGGGGTCCAGCCCTCGGAAGTGGCCGAGTTCATCGTCGGTACGTGCACCGGGACCCAGCTGCACTCGCAGCTGATGTCCGGGCGGGCCGACCTGACGGACCGGGTGATCCGCATGTGGCGGTACCTGCTCCCCGGCCTCGCCCCGGCCGCGGTCGCGGCCGCCATCGACCTCGACCCGCAGCGCGGGAAGGCGGAGTCGCGGGTGGGCTGAACGGGCCGGCCGCCTTGTGAGAAGGATCATGCGGAGGGGCCCGAAAGTGCGTGGTTGAATGCGCAACATGCGAGTTGAGGGGTTACTCCAGGGCAAGGCTGTCATGATCACCGGCGCATCCAGCGGCATCGGGGCCGCCGCTGCACGGCTCTTCGCCGCAGAGGGCGCGGACGTCGTCCTGATGGCGCGCAGGAAAGACCAACTGACCGCAGTGGCACGGGAGATCGCCGAGGCCGGGGGCCGGGCGACCGTACTGGCCGGGGACGTCACCGACCCCGGGGACGTCGAGCGCGTCGTGGCCGGCGCGGTGGAGGCCTACGGCCGCCTGGACGGGGCGTTCAACAACGCGGGCTGGGCGACGGCCGGCACCCCCCTGCACGAGACCGACGACTCCGTCTTCGAGCGGGTCATCGACGTGAACCTGCGCGGGGTCTGGCACTGCGTGAAGTACCAGATACGCGCCATGCTCGCCGCCGGCTCGGGCGGCTCCATCGTGAACACGGCCAGCGTGGCCGCCGTGCTCGCGACGGGGGCCACCGCCTCCTACATCGCGGCCAAGCACGCGGTGGTGGGGCTGACGAAGGCCGCCGCCGACGAATACGGCGGCCAGGGCATCCGCGTCAACTCGCTGGTGGTGGGCAGCACCCTCACCGAGCTCATGCAGGAGGTGCTCGCCGACATCCCCGCCCTGGAGGAGCCCTTCACCTCCCGTTCCATGCAGAAGCGGATGGCCGAGCCCGCCGAGGTCGCCCAGGCCGCGGCCTGGCTCCTGAGCGGCCGGGCCTCCTTCGTCACGGGGACGGCCCTGCCCGTCGACGGCGGGTGGACCGCCAGGTAACCGCAGCGCCGCAGTCGTGTCAGCGCCGGGCGCCCGCGAGGGCGGCGCCCGGCGCTTTTGCGTGTCCGCCTGCAGTCCTCGCGGCGCCGCCACAGGCCCAACTTGCCAAGACCGTCGCGGATGTTCGCCGCACCGAGAAAAACGAACGCTCGATATGTAACCTGTGCGTACCCACACAGTCCTCCGCCGGATCCACCTGTACTCCCGTGGTGCGGCGGGCGTACAGGAGCGCAAGAACACCCATGACGGACACGACCACGGTCCCCGCCGCAGAGACGGACGAGCAGCGCTCGACTCGCTTCGAGCGCGATGCCGTCGGCTACCGAACCCTGCTGTATGCCCACGCCATGCGGCTGACCCGCAACCCGCCCGACGCGGAGGACCTGGTCCAGGAGACGTACGCCAGGGCCTACCGCAGCTTCCACCAGTTCCGGCCCGGCAGCAACCTGCGGGCCTGGCTGCTGCGGATCCTCACCAACGCCTTCCTCACCGACTACCGCAAGCAGCAGCTGGAGCCGCGCTGCGCACACACCTCGGACATCGAGGACTGGCAGCTCGCCAGCGCCGCCTCCCACACCTCCAGGGGGCTGCCCTCCGCGGAGTCGCAGGTCATGGACCGGATCCCGGACCCGGTGATCAGCGAGGCGCTGCGGGCGATACCGGGGGACTTCCGGACCGTCGTCTACCTCGCCGACGTCGAAGGCCTGCCGTACGAGGAGATCGCCGCTCTGGTCGGCATTCCCAACGGCACCGTCAACTCCCGCCTGCACCGCGGGAGAAGGCGGCTGCGGATCCTGCTCGACGGACACCTGGGGTACCGGGCCGACACGGGCACCCAAGTGGGGGAGTAGACGCTCCGCACCGCGGGCGGCGGCGGTGGCGGGGTCCGCGTGCTGTCGGGCCCCGCCTGCCCCGTCAGGGCGCGGCCCTGTCCCCACACGCGATTGCGGGCAGCACCAGGTGCCAGATGCGCGTGAGTTGCTGCTCGGCGCTGTCACCCTGGTCTTCAGGGGACTTGGCGCGGCTGCGGGCGTACGTCTCGGCACCGGTGACGAGGTAGGCCACCAGGGCGAGCACCGTCTCGTGGTCCGCGTCCGGGCGCAGTTCGCTCGGCGCCGCTCGCGCGAGCAGGCGGTCGAGGATGGGCAGCCAGAGGGGGCACCAGGCCGCCGCGCCGTCCACGCGCTCGCGCGCGAGCCGCGCAGCGGCGCGGACGGGGGGTTCCTCCTCCAGCAGCCTCGCGATCTCGATGGTCAGGGCGACCATGGACTGGAGGGGCACTTCCTCGCACACCGCCACCCGGTCCGCCGCGGCCCGCAGAGCGGACTCGCCACGCGCCTGGACGGCGTCCGCCAGTTCGTCCTTCGACCGGAAGTGGAAGGTGAGGGCCCCGATGGAGATGCCGGCGGCGTTGCTGACCCGGGCGAGTGTCGTGGCCTCATACCCTGCGCAGTCGAACGCCGCGGCGGCGGCCTGCACCAGAGCCTCCCTGGTACGGACGGCTCTCTCTTGTTTCACCATGGGCATTCTCCGGATTCCACCCAGCGTGCATGGGGGTCTCTTCGGTCACGTGGTCGACCAACGGTGAGCCCATGATGGCCCCGCTGGTTGAACGGATGGGGGGCTGCTCCCGGGCCGTGGCGCATTCTCGCCGGGGCGGGCTGGAGCCCTGGACTGGACGCATGGGTGCGGGCCACATGTCACCTCCATCGCCGGCATGTTGGCTTCCGCTTCGTCTGCGGTTCCGGCACCAACGCAACTGGCGAGGGGTGACTCGCCTTCCCGGATCGCCACGATTCAACCGAAAGTGGCGGGTTCTCACCCCCCCCGTGAAGTGGTCGGCGTCCGGGCGAGTCCGTACGGGTGTGCCGGCCGACCTGGTCTGCGTGTCGACGCCGGGAACGGAAACCGCGTAACCCGTGGCCGCCGTGACCAAGGCGTGGACATCGACGGTCGAAAAAAAGAGAACGTTCGTTATGCTATGAGGGACGGTCACGCCAGGGAGGGGGATGCAGCATGGCGGGAAACCGAGCACGTCGAACGCCGGGGCCGGATCGCGAGAAGCCGGCCTCCTTCTTCGCCGAAATGCTGGTCGACCGGCTGCCGCAGGCTGACCAGCGGCGCACCCTCGCCCCAACCGGTTATGAGGGGGAGCAATGACTCAGGGGGCCACCTTGCGAACCGAGGAGGCCGGCCGGACGCAGATCGCGCCTGCCGGATCGCGGCCGCAGACACCGCCGATCTCTCGCTTGCAGCTGAGAAAGGTCATCACGTCGCCGATGGCCCGTGTCCTTGTGGTCGAGGACGACGCGGCTGAAGCTGAAACGAGGGTGCGGGACCTGCGTCGGCAGGGGTACTCGGCGAGCAGTGTCGACACCGGTGCCGAAGCGCTGAGAACGCACCAGCACTCGGACCTGGTCCTGCTCGACCTCGACCTGCCGGACATCGACGGCCTGGAAGTCTGCCGGTTGATCCGGGAGGCGGGGGACAAGCCGATCATCTCCGTCACCGCTCGCGACACCGAACTGGACCGGGTCCTCGCCCTGCAGGCCGGAGCCGACGACTGCGTCGTCACCTCGTGCGGCTTACGTGAGATGACGGCTCGTATCGAAGCCGTGCTGCGCCGGGCCCATCCGCAGCCGGAGCCGACACGGATCATCTCCCTCGATCCGCTCCACATCGATGTCGGAACCCGAGAAGCCCGCTTGCACGGCGAGCCGGTGAACCTCACCGGAAAGGAGTTCGATCTGCTGCACACCCTGGCTGCGAACCCCGACGGCGTCGTGTCCCGCAGGGAGCTGATGGCCCGGGTCTGGGACACCAGTTGGGCGCATTCCAGCCGAACCATCGACACGCACGTAAGCAGCCTGCGCGCGAAATTGGGCGCCAGCAGGTGGATCATCACGGTCCGCGGTGTCGGCTACCGCATGGGCCGAGGCTGACCTCCCGTGGAAACCGGTATGCGGACGCGGCCCCCGTGTGATCAACGGCTTCAGACGCCTTGATCACACAGGGGCCGCTGCTCGGTCCGGCAGTCCCGTGCTCCACCCACCCCAAATCCGGGATGAACGCGGCCCACGGCCCTGTCGTGCCGTCCGGCGATGCGTCAGGCCGAGTCCGGCCGCTTGGCGGGGAAGCCGTGCGCACGGGCGCCGACCACGACGAGCAGCACCGGCACGAGGAGGACCAGGACGCTCCACGGGAAGGAGGTGGGGCTGAGCGCGGAGAGCAGGAGGCCGCCGACGGCCCCGCCACCGGCCATGAATGAGTTCCACGTGGTGACCAGCAGAGCCTGCCCGCGGTCGCCCCCCGCATCGGTGACCGCGGTCTGCAGGAGGGTGGCGACACCTCCCCAGCCGAGCCCCCACAGCACCATCGCCACATAGACCACGAGGGGATGCTCGGCCACCAGGGCCAGCAGGACTGCCGCCACGATGAACAGGGCGGTGCTACCGATGGTCAGCGCGCGCAGCCGGCGGTCGACCAGTGCTCCGGTGATGAAGATGCTCACCATGGAGGCGATTCCGAAGACCAGCAGCACGAGGTCGCGGGAGCCGCCCATGTCGTACTCGTCGAGGAACGTGGCGATGTAGGTGTAGAGGATGTTGTGGGCCAGCACGTAGGCCGCGACCACGAACAGGACCGCCACCACGCCGGGAAGGCGCAGGGCCTTCAGGATGGGCTCCCGGTTCTCCGGCCGCTGCCCCGGGGAGTCCGGCACCGACGCGAGGATCCACACCACCAAAAGGACGGAGACCACGCTCACGAGGCCGAACGTCAGCCGCCAGCCGAACAGTCCGCCGAGGAACGTGCCCAAGGGGATGCCCAATGACAGGGCGAGCGGGATGCCGGCCATGGTGATCGCAATGGCCCTGCCCTGCAGGTGAGGCGGGGCCAGGCGGCGGGCATAGCCGACCAGCTCCGCCCACACCACGGCCGCTGCGACGCCGGCCACCAGGCGGAACGCCATCGTCAGGGCGTAGCTGGACGAGATGGCCGTGACCAGGTTGGCAACGGCGAACACCACTACGGCGAGCAGGAGCAGCTTCTTGCGCCGCCACCCTGCCGTGGCCACGGACACGGGGATCGCCGAGAGGCCCGTGGCGATGGCGTAGATCGTCAGTGACTGCCCCGCCGCCGACTCGCTGACCGAGAGGTCACGGGCCATCTCGGGCAGCACGCCGGCCGGCAGCGCCTCGGTCAGGATGCCCATGAAAGCGGCCGTACCCAGCGCCAGCAGCGGCGACATGGGAAGTTTCCTGTTGTCGGTCGCGGGGGGAGAAACGTTCGGTGACTCAGTGTGGGAAGTCGTCATGACTTGTATCCTCAAACCCTTACATAGATGTGAAGGTCAAGATGATCCGATGTGGGGTGGGTCACATGCTGATCGGGCAGTTGTCAGAGCGCACCGGCACCTCCCGCCGGCTGCTGCGCTACTACGAGGAGCAGGGCCTGATCCGGTCCCGTCGCTCCCTGAACGGGTACCGGGAGTACGACGAGGACTTCGTGGACCGGGTCCTCCAGATCAGAGGACTGCTCGCCGCCGGGTTGCCGACCCGGGTGATCAAGCAGGTCCTGCCGTGTCTGGACACGCCCAGGGCGATCCACGTCTCCGGCGCCACCCCGGAGACGATCGCCGCACTCGAACTCGAGCGCGACCGGATGACCGAGCGCATCCGGTGCCTGGAACGCAACAGGGAGGCCATCTCCGGCTACTTGGCAGCCGTGCGCCGCGCCTCCTGTGAGAGGGCCCCCGCGGAGGCGGCCGCGACGGCCTGACCGCACTGGCGCGCGCCGGTCGGGGCGGACCCGGCCGCCCCGACCGTCAGGCGGCCTCGACCGGGCGGACGTACTCGATGACGTTGGACAGCACGACGCCGTGGCTGGCCACGTCGATGGTCACCCGGTCGCCGTCGGCGATCCGGAACCCGTCGTGATAGCTGGCCTTGTCGGCCCCGAGCAGTACGTAGCTCACCAGTCCCGGCCGACGCATCACCGGATACGAGAACAAGTGGCCGACCATGTCCTCGACCCGGTGGTACAGGGCGTCCGCGCCGCACGAGAAGTCGCCCTTCCAGGCCGCCGCCCCCTCGCGTTCGATGGTGATCCGGCCGGTCACCGTACGAGGCGGTTCGCCGAGGAACAGCCACGGCGTCATGGACGTTTCGCAGAGCTTGGAGTAGGGCGTCCATCCCCACGGGTTCTTCAGGTGGTAGCCGATGTCGTTCAGGTCATTGGCGAACGTGTAGCCGACGTAGCGCGGAGTGCCTGCCTCGTCGTTGACGTAAACCAGGGCGACCTCCGGCTCCTCCAGCAGAGCGACGGTCGACGCGGCGGCGGCCAGCGGCTCGTCCGGCATGCGCACCCAGGAACCGAAGCCCTTGATCAGCCAATTCGGCGGCCTGAACTCCGCTGCGGGGTCCGGGGCGTCGGCGTACTTGGACCGGTGTGTCCCCATGAAACCGGTCAGGAGGGCGTCCCCGCCGGTCGTGGGCAGCAGCGGCGGGAGGAGGCGCACCTCCGGGTCGCCGGCTGTGACAGTGATCGTCTCGGCCCCCTCGGTGACGGCGGCGATCACTGCCTCCGGGCCGCCGCCCGCGAGGAAGGCGGCTCGGAGCTGCCCGTCGGTCACCCGGTACAGGGTCTTGGTCTCGCCGGCGACCGCCTTGCCGAGGCCCGCGTACCGCAGGCCCTGGTACTCGCATTCGAAGAGGATGATGGACATGGTGGTCAGAGACCTCCTGAGTTGTGGGCTGACCCGCGTGCCGGGGCGGGCCCCTGCGCGCGGCGGTGATGAGTGGTTACGGTCGCCCGCTCAGCGTGTTCCGGGCGGCGAACGGTTCGGTGAGGTCGGTCAAGACCTCCGCGATGCGGTCCAAGGACGCTCTGATCCAGGGCAGTCGCAGCGGGTCCGCGGCGGTCAGGGCGGCGGTGCGCTGGGCGTCGGTCTCACCGTAGAGCCGGCTGGTTGCGGCCCGGATCCGCAAGGCGCGCTCGGGCTCCCCGAAGGCAGTGCCCGGCAGCAGGCCGACCCCGTACCGCTCCGCGAAGAGGGCCGCGAGGTCCCCGCCGCCGTGTACCCCGTGCACGCGGCCGAGTTCGTCCCGGAGCGGCTCGAAGTCAGGGTAGAGGTAGGAGGTTGCCCGCACGGGCGCCAGTTCGGCGCCGACGGCGGCGAACCGATGAGACACTGCGCAGACCACCTTCTCGTGCAGCCGTCGGCAGGAGGCGACGTGCGCGAGGACCTCGGGCGGCTCCGCGAAGGCGTACGCCGCGGCGGCCTGCACGGGGGCCGCGGTGCTCGACCAGATCTGGCTGGCGACGCCGATCAGCCGGGTGTGCACCTCGCGCCCGATCGGGCTGTCGGGGAGCCGGGCGACCCCCATCCGCCAGCCGCCGAGAGCCAGGCTCTTGGTCAGCCCTGTGGTGACCACGGTCCGCTCGGGCGCGAAGGAGGCGGGGGAGACCGCACGGTGGGCCGGATCGAAGACGAGGTCGCAGTAGATCTCGTCGGAGATGACGACCAGGTCGAGCTCCCGCGCCGCGTGAGCCAGGCGCCGGACGGTTCCCGGCCCAGCGATGGTGCCGGTCGGGTTGTCGGGCAGAGTCACCACCACGCACCGCGGGTTGCGCCCGGCGGAGCGGGCGAGGGCCACCGCCTCACGCAGCGCCGCCGGGTCGGGCACCCCGCCCTCGCCCGGCAGGGTCGGTACGGGAATCGGCCGCGCCCCGGCCAGTTCGGCCTGCGCCGCGTAGCTGACCCAGCTCGGCACCGGCACGACCACGTCGCCGCCGACGGCCAGCATCAGGGCGAAGAGCAGCGGCTTGCTCCCCGGACCGCAGACCACCAGCCCGGGATCAGTGGGAAGGCTCCTGCGGCCCCAGTAGCCGGCGGCCGCGGTGCGCAACGCAGGACTTCCCGCGACGGGGCCGTAGGCGTTGCGGTCCGCAGCCCCGGCGAGCCGCTCCCGCAGCGACGGGAGGACCGGGAGGCCGATCTCGCCGCTGGCCAGCGAGAGGACCTGCTCCCCGGCACGGCGGCGGCGGTCCAGCTCCTCGTCGGCGGCGAGGGTCGCCGACATGGTCACCGGCGCGGGTGCGGGCATGAGTTTGCCTCCAACTGATCGGGCTTCGGCGGTCGCGGAGTGGGGGAACGGGGCTTCGGGGGGTGACACGGGGGCGGGTCACCCCCCGAAGCGGGGTACCGGGGGTGGCGGGGGAGTGGTCACCCCCGGGGCATCGCTGCCGGAGGGCGGGGGTCACCCGCCGGCGTACAGCTCCCGCAGCTCGACCTTTCGGATCTTTCCGGTGAGGGTCTTGGGCAGGGCCTCGACGACCTCGAGGCGCTCCGGGAAGAACCGGGGGTCCTGGCCGGCACCTCGCAGGTGTTCGCGGATCTCGGCCAGCGTGGGGTGGTTCTTCCCGCGGGGGACGGCGACGGCGAGGATCGGGTCGTCGACCGTCCCGTTGGGGCCGACGAGGGTTGCCTCGACCACCTTGGGGTGCCGAGAGATGATCGCCTCCAGCTCCGCCATGGGGACGACGATGCCGTCACGCAGGATGGTGTCCCTGGAGCGGCCCAGGATGCGGATGCCCCCGCGCCCGTCCTCGCGCGCCACGTCACCGGTGTCGAACCAGCCGTCTGCGGTGAGCTCGGCGTCGAAGGCGTCCTGCTGCTTGTAGTAGCCGAGCGCTTGTGACGCGCCGCGTACCCGCAGCCGGCCCACCGGGGCCCGCTTGCTGGGGTCGTGGCACAGGTCGATGCGGATCTCCATGGAGTCGATCGGCCGCCCGTGGCTGTGCGCCGCCCAGTCCTGGTTGTAGTCCAGCCGGCTGATGGTGACCGGACCGAACTCGGACATGCCCCACACCGAGTACGTGCGGGCCCCCAAGGTGTTGCGCAGCTCGTCCACCAACTGCTGGAGCACCGGTGCCGCGCCGGTGACCGTGTGGCGCAGGCTGGAGACGTCGTGCGGATCGACCTGCTGGGCCCGGGCGACACCGGAGAGGGTGGGCGGCGGCCCGTAGAGCAGGGTGGCGCCGTACCGCTCGACCAGATCCAGCATGCCGGCGTGGTCCTGGCCGTCCTGGAAGGCGATCGTCCCGCCGAGCATCACCCCGGCGAGGACGCCTTGGCCGAATCCGGAGTAGTGCACCAGCGGGGTGGTGACCGCGATCACGAGGTCGTCGCGGAGCAGGAAGGTGTCGACGTAGCCCCGCACGCCCGAGTGGACGGTGTTCTGGCTGTGCACCACGCCTTTGGAGTAGCCGGTGGTGCCGGAGGTGAACAGCACCACGAACGGCTCGTCGGGCCTGAGCTGGCGGCCCTCCAGATCGCTCGACCGCTGCTTTTCCCAGTGCGCGGCGACGAAGTGGTCGTGGAAGTCGGTCGCGCCCTCGGGGGCGTGCCCGCCGACCACCACCACGTGCTCCAGAGGCAGCTCGGACTGCAGCGCGCGGACGGTGTCGGCGAGCGGGTAGCCGTCCCAGTCCGGCACGGTGATGTACACCCTCGCTTCGGTGAGTGCGAGGCGGTGGCGCAGCTCGTCCTCCTGGCAGACGGGGGCGATCGGACAGATGATCGCGCCGACGGCCATGCAGGCGAACATCAGGGGCACCATCTCCCACCGGTTGGGCAGCTGTACGGCGACGACGTCGCCGCGCTGCACGCCCAGTTCGAGCAGGGCCCCCGCGAACCGGTCGGTCAGCCGGGCCAGCTCGGCGTAGTCGAGGGTGTCGGTGCGGGCATCGTCGAGGCGGCGCCCGGCGACGGCCAGTTTGCGGGGCCGTTCGCGCGCTTGACGGCGCAGGTCGTCGAGGAAGGTCTCGTCCCGCCACCAGCCGCGCCGGCGGTACTCGGCCATGCGGTCGGCGGGCGACCCCGCGGCCAGGATGGCGGAGGTTGTCGAGGTCATCGGCGTTCCTCGCGGCGGGTGGCGAGCAGCTCCGGCAGCGGGTCGCCCGCGCCGGCGGCGGCGATCTGGAGAAGGTCGCGGGTGTTGCGGCGCACCCGGTCGCCGACCCAGTCGAACACCCAGGCCTTGCGGGCCTCGGCCTCCAGGCCGAAGGGGACGACGCGGGTGACGGCCAGGGCGGCCGAGGCGGCCCCACCAATGTTGGCGATCACTCCCGGGACCAGGACGGCGCCCGAGGCCCGCACCTTGTCCTTCGCCTCGGCGCTGGAGCTGAGGTTGCCGCCTTCGACCACGAGGCCGGCACGGAGCCGGTGCGCGTTCTCGGCGCTCAGCGCGTACTTCTGCGCCGCGAGGATCAGCAGGTCGGCGTCAACGTCGAGCCAGGCGTCCGGCTCACCGGACACGGTGACGTGCTGCGGCAGCCGGGAGCGATCGATCCGTCCGAACTCGTCGGTGATGGCGACAAGGTCGGCCACCGGCAGGCGGTCCGCACTGATGGTGCCCTCGATGTCGGCGATGCCGACGATCACGTGCCCGCGGTCCTCCAGGAACCGTGCGACCGCCCGGCCCACCGCACCGAAGCCCTGGACGACGACCCGGGCCGGCTCGGTCCGGCCGCTTGCCTCCAGGGCGGTGACGGCCGCCACCCCGACGCCGTGTCCGGTGCAGTCGATCAGCGGCTCGTAGTACGTGCGCCAGTCGATGGGCATGTCGGGAGCGCCGAGCCTGTACCGCGGGTCGTAGCCGGCCTCGGCGAAGAAGACGGCGCGGTCTGCCGGGGTGACGCCCATGTCGATGCCGAGGTGGATGCCGCCGTGCAGCAGCGGCTTGACGGTCCGCCCGAAGGTCCGGAACGTCTCCTCGCGGTTGGTGCCGTCGGAGACGATGCCGGCCTTGGCACCGCCGATGGGCAGGCCGGCGAGGGTGAACTTGTGCGTCATGTCACGGGCGAGCCCGGCCACCTCCGCCTCGGTGACCCCGGTGGTCATCCGTGTGCCGCCCATGGCCAGTCCGTCGTACAGGGAGTCGACGACGACCCAGCCCCTGACCGTGCCGCCACTGCCGTTCAGGTGGACGGTGAACGCGGGGTCCTGTGGGTTTTCCAGATCACTCATTGCCAAGTCCTTGCGTACGTAGATGTGTTCATATGACTGCGTGCGCTGGGTTCACGCGGCGAACGTCACTGGTAGAGCTGCGTGAAGCCCCGGAGGATCTCCAGGCCGTCGCTGCGGAATTCGAGGTGCGCCTGCGAGCCGAGGATCCGGCCGTCGTCGGAGCGCATGAATTCCACGGGCGCGAGCTCGGAGCGGCCGATGGAGCGGAAGCCTTCCGGGGCCTCCTGGAGGTAGAGGGTGTGGCGGTGGAAGACCGTCACCGTCGGCTTCACGTACGTGAAGAGCTGCTCCTCCTTGTCCACCTGCACCTCGTAGCCGCCGACCCGCTGCGGTCCCTCGGCGAGCCGGCCGCCGGCTGCGACTGCGAGGATCTGCATGCCGCCGCAGATCCCGAAGACCGGGACGTCGGCGCCCATGACGAGGTCGATGAGCGGCTTGTAGTAGTCGCGGTCGTAGGCCCTCACCTTGGTGCCGCTCAGGACGATCGCCTGGTGGCGGCCGTCGAGCCGGGCCGGCACGGACGCCGCGTCGACCACTTCGGTTTCCGAGCCCAATTGCTCAAAACTCTGCTGCAGCTGCTTGAGGGACAGCGTTCCGTTGTTGACGACCAGTACACGGGGTTGCGCCACGTTCTTGCTCCTCACGTTCGCGTGATGACGGTGCCGGTGCGGGCCGCGAGCAGATCCGTGACGTGCGCGCTGCCGATCACGACGCGCTCCGCACCCCGCTCCAGGGCCTCGCCCGCGGCCCGCAGCTTCTTGCGCATGCCGCCGGTGGCGCCCTTGTCCCGGAACCTGGTTGCCGCCTCCGCGGTGATGCGGCGCACCGGCTCGCCGTCGATCAGCAGGTGCGCGACATCGGTGACGAGGACCAGGTCTGCGGCGCCGACGGCGCCGGCGATGGCGGCGGCGGCCCGGTCGGCATCGGTGTTCACCTCCTGGCCCGCTGC
Organism: Streptomyces sp. NPDC044571; assembly: GCF_040647115.1. Classification (NCBI taxonomy): domain Bacteria; kingdom Bacillati; phylum Actinomycetota; class Actinomycetes; order Kitasatosporales; family Streptomycetaceae; genus Streptomyces; species Streptomyces sp. NPDC044571. The sequence continues at coordinate 50,735 of NZ_JBEZBN010000017.1, read as the reverse complement.
GTTGCGGGCCAGCGGCGTGACGAGGTAGGCGTGGCCTGCCTGCAGGTTCTTCAGCGGTGCCGGGTCCACACCGGAGATCGGCCCGACCAGGTTGGCCAACTCGACCAGCTGCTTGCCCTGCCACCACCAGCGCTCGCCCTCGCCGGCGCTGATCAGGCCGTCGCTGCCGAGCAGCCGCTCCGCGGTGATGCCGCGCGGTTCGAGCAGCTCGAAGACCTGATCGCTCAGCGCAGCGCTGACGGTCTTGATGTCCTCGATGACCTCGGGCGTGGTCCAGCGGCTCTGATTGCCGTACCGGTCGCGCAGGATCGCGGACGGCTCGCTGTAGCGCGGGCTGAGCTGTTTCAGGGGTTTGGACCAGCCGTGCACCAGGATCAGGGGGCGGTCCCTGCCGTACTCGGCGAGATCGTCCCACCAGGCGCCGTCGAGGTCGTCGAGGCAGCTGCCGCCGAGTTTCACCACCGTCGGGGCCGGATGCTGCTGCTTCTGCAGGTTCTTAAGGGTGTCACTCATGCGGGCATCACCGGCTGCATCGTCAGGCCCGTCTCCTCGGGCAGCGTGAATCGCTTGTTGGCGGCCTGCACGGCCTGGCCCGCGGCTCCCTTGACGAGGTTGTCGAGGGCGGCGAGGACGACGATGCGGCCGCCCTCCTCGTCGTGCAGGACGGTCACGTCGCAATAGTTGGAGCCCAGGACGGCTTGCGGATCGGGTACCGGGATCAGCGTCTCGGTGTTCCGCCGCACCCGCACGAAGCGGTGCTCCTTGTAGAAGCGCAGGTAGGCACGCTGCAGCTCCCGGCCGTCGACCTCGTCGTCGGTGAACACGTAGGCGCTGGCGAGCAGCCCGCGCACGTGCGACACCCCGTACGCCGACATGGTCAGCGAGCCGACGCTGCCGGGCTTGCTGCGCTCCAGGAAGTCGCCGACCTCGGCGGCGTGCCGGTGCCCGGTGGGCGCGTAAGGTGCGATGGCGCCGTTGCGCAGCGGATGCAGGTCCGGGACGCGCAGCTGTACGCCGCCGCCGCTGGAGCCGCTCTTGCCGTCGATGACCACCGTCTTCAGGTCCAGGCCGAGGCCGAGGGTCAGAGGGGCGAGCCCGAGCGTGATCGCGGTGGCGTAGCAACCGGGGACTGAGATCAGCGGGGCGCCGACCAGTTGGTCCCCGACCAGCTCCGGCACTCCGTAGACGAAGCGGTCTGCCAGTCCGGTGCCCCGCCTGGCCTTCGGGTACCAGCGTTCGTGCAGTTCGGGGGTGCGGATCCGGAAGGCCCCGCTCAGGTCGATCACGCATTCGACTCGGTCGGCGAGGAGCGCGGCGAGCTCGGCCGAGACCGGGGCGGGCGTGGCGAGGAACACCACGTCGCACCGCTCGGCGATCGCCTCGGCCGTGACGGGCTCGATGGTCAGGCCCAGGTCGAGGCGGAGCCCGGGGTGCAGCTGGGCGGGGCGCTTGCCGGCGCTGGAGTTGCCGCCGAGGAAAGTCAGCTTGAATTCGGGATGCTGGTTCACCAGCCTGATCAGTTCACCGCCGGTGAAGCCGGAGGCGCCGACGATTCCCACTCTGATCATGCGAGTATCTCCTGCAGGTGACGGGCGACGGCCGACGGGATGTCCACTTCCGTCGTCGAAGCCACTCCCCGCCAGGCGGGGGCGTGGTTGACCTCGTTGACGAGGTAGCCCGAAGGGGTCTTGAAGAGATCGACCCCGTATATGCCGGCGCCGAGCTGGTCCACGACGCCGTCCACGATCTTCTGTACCTCGGGGTCGTGGGCGAGGGCCCGGCTCTGGTTGCCAAGCGCCGCATTGCTGCGCCAGTCGACGCCTGCGCTCTCGAACTCCGCGGCCGCGACGATCTGTCGGCCGACGACCAGGCAGCGGATCGAGCCACCGCCGAGGTACGGCTCCACCAGGCAGGCCTGCTCGAAGGCGTGGCCGAGGTCCTCGACATAGTCGTAGACGGAATGCGCCAGGTCGGAGTCGCGGACCAGGGTGACGCGCTTGCCCATGCCGCCGTAGACCGGCTTGAGCACCACGGGCAGGCCCAGTTCGGCGAGCGCCTTGTCGAAGTCGCTGCGGGAGAGGACGAGCCGGTAGTCCGGCACCGGCACGCCGGCGGCGGACAGTACGGCGCGCAGCACCAGCTTGTTCTCGCAGGCGTGGATGGCCGCTGCGGAGTTGAGGGCGGTCACTCCGGTCGACTCGGCCAGGGTGGCGAGCAGGCCACCGCGGGTGTAGCTGCGGCTGCGGACGAGCAGGGCGTCGTAGCCCTCGATCGAGGGGGCCTTGGGGTCCCCGAGGCACAGGGACTCGTCATTGATCCAGTCGATGTGCAGGCCCCATTCCGGTGCCGCCTGGATGAGCTGGCGTTCCTCCCAGCCGACCCGGTCAGCGACGATGGCAATGCGGTTGCCCATCTCACTGGCCCCAGTCGCGGAGCTGTACTTCGACCATCTGCAGGCGCAGCTGACCGTCCTGGATGTCCTCGACGCGGAGCGTGAGCATGCACTCGGGGCAGGCGATGGTCTCGCCCTGGACGATCGGCGGCACGGTCAGGTCGGTTTCGCACTCGGGGCAGACGCCGGTGAAGGTGGCGGTGGACATCGGGCAACTCCGTATGTTGTACGTGGTCTGGGTGTGAAAGGAGGGGCTGATCTGGGCCCCGACTCTGTCGGGAGGAGGCTCAGACAGCCTGGAAGTCGATGGCGGCCTTGCGTATCGCGTCCCGGTCGAGCAGCGGGCGGCCGTCCCGCTCCTGCCGCTCGATGAGCCACGGGGTGAAAGCGTCGACGTCCACGTCGACGCCCGACTCGGCGAGCGCCCACGTGACGAGGGGGGGAGTGAGGCGCGTGCGCACACAGAGCTCACGGGTGTTCCCGACGAGCTCGGCCGGCAGCGTCTCGTACGCCTCTGGGTTGTTGAGCTGACCCGGCAGCTCGTACGCGAAGGCATGTGGCGTTGTCGGCCCCGACTGAAAGGCGTTGCCGAGGCCGGCGCCCCTGAGTGCCACCCGTGACAGCTCGGTGAGGTGGGTCAGGTCGAAGCGGGTGTCACCGTGGATGACGCGCAGGGAGGTGAGCAGCTCGGCCAGCGGGGCGTTGCCGCCGCGCTCACCGATGCCGCCGACGGTCGCCGAGATCCACTGGGCGCCCGCGCGGATTGCCGCAAGGGAGTTGGCGACGGCCATGCCCAGCATGTTGTGCGAATGGATTTCGATCTCTGAGCCGTCGATCGCGGTGAGGTCGGCGATCACTTCCTCCATCTGCCAGGGCGACAGGTACGCGACGGTCTCCGCGAGGCGGAACCGGTCGGCCCCGGCTTCGAAGCCCGCCGTGACGTAGGGGACGAGCCGCCCCTTGGGTGTACGGGCGCCGTCCTCGCCGCTGAAGGTGACGTGGAAGCCGCGCTCCTTGGCCTGCGAGATCGCCGAACGGGCCAACACCTGAAGGTACTTGGGGCTGGGAGAGCCGAGCTTCAGCCTGGCGTGCTGCTCGGAAGTGGGAATGGAGTACATGATGTGGCGCACGCCCAGGCGCTCCGCCTCATCCAAAGCCTTCGTGACCTGCTGTCGGTCCTGCACCACCACGAGCGTCATGCTGCGTTCGGGACCGACGGCTTCGTGGGCGGCGAGGACCAGGTCGGCGTCCTTCGAGTTCGGGCCGGAGATCATGCCCACCTCGACCAGGTCGATGCCGGTCTTCACCAGCAGGTCCGCGATGACCGCGGCGTCCTTGGGGCCGAACTCGACGCCCGCCATGTGCGCGGAGTCTCGCAGGGTCGCGTCGGACAGGTGGGGCAGTCCTTTCGGAAGACTTCCCTCGTGCTCTGCTATCGCCATTGCGTTCCCTCCTTTTTCAGAACCGGTTTCCGTGTTTACCCGGCCGGTTCTGCGCTTAATTCTCGTCGCCTGGTGCAGGTGAGCGGACAACGCCAAGAGCAAGGCGATGTGGGGCGCTGCCGAATATGTTGGCCGACTCGCCGTGCAGGTACAACGGCCCCCATGTCAGAACTGTGTCAAGGACTGTGATGGAAGGTCGGGGCGGGTGAGGTATGCACATGCTCCGCTGATCGGATGCCAAATATCCGCAGGCGCCCTTAGATGTGCAGGGGATCGCCGGATACGCTGTTCGGGTCCATTTCGATAAAAGGAGTGGAGTAATTGATTCGAAGTTCCGAAAGTCCTTCGATCGCCGCGATGTCAACGAGATGTCCGCAGACCGATCTGTGTCCGCGGTCTCGTACCAGACTCCGTTCAAAGGGAAGAGAAAGGGAATCCGATGGCGTTTCCGCGTTCCCCCGTCGACGCCGGCGGTGCCGAGCCGATGCTCGCTGAGCGGGCTCGGGAGCTCGCCGACCGAGTGGCGCGACCGACGGTCATGGACCGCGACCGCGACCGCCGGTGGGACCCCGGGCTCTTCGCCGAGCTGGCCGATGCCCGGACCGGGCTGGGCCTCGCCGGGCCGCTGGTTCCGCGCGCCCTGGGCGGTGGCGGCCTGTCCGCCATGCAGACGTGTGCCCTGCTGGAAGGTCTGGGCGAGGGCGCCCGCGACCCGGGCCTCGCCCTCGCGGTCAGTGTGCACGCGGTCCTGGGCACCGTGCCCATCCGGGCATTCGGCAGCCCCCGGCAGCGCGAGCGCTACTTGCCCCGTATGGCCTCGGGCGACTGGATCGGAGCGGTGTCGCTGCGCCAGACGCAGGGCGCTGCCCTCGCTCCCGCCATCATGGCCAGGCCCGCCGCGGCCACGGCAGGCGGCTGGGAACTCACTGGCGAACTGGACCTGGTGGCGTGCGGTCCCGTGGCCCACCACTTCCTGGTCATCGCCGCGCACGACGACGGCGGCCGCACTGCGTTCGTGGTGGACCGCGCCACACCCGGGCTGCTGATCAACGAGGCCGGCCCGGCGGCCATGAGTACCTGCCCGTGGGGGCGGCTGGCGCTGGACGGCATTCAGCTTCCGGACGACGCGGTGCTGGGCAGCGTCGGCGGCGCCGCAAGCGAGGTGGAGCCGCTGCTGGCGGCGCTCGACTGGGTGTTCACCAGCGCACCCTGGCTCGGCGTCATACGCGCGCTGACCCGGGACGCAGTCGACGGCGCCCGCGAGCGCCGCCTCTTCGGCCGGCCCCTGGCCCACGACCAGTCCGCCCGACTCATGCTGGCGGACCTGGGCACGCGCTGCGAACTGGCTTCTGGGCTGCTCCACCGGGCCGCCGGGCAGTTCGACGCCGGCGGTCGTCCCTCGCAACAGGACGCGGCCGCCGCCCGGCTCTTCGTGGCGGAGGCCGCACGAGCGGTCACCAGTGGTGCGGCGACCCTGTCCGGGCCGCTCGCCTCCACCGGCGACCACCTGATCGAACGGGCACACCGTGACGCGCTGTTCTTCGCGGGCACCGGGGGCGGTACCGAGGTGCTGCGGCCGGTGATCGCGGCATCCCTGCTCGGACTCGGCTGAACGTAAGGACTGCACACTGACATGAATGGCGGACAACGCGGCACCGACACCGCGCCGAGCTTCCCGGGCATTGCCGCCCGGGCCACCGAAACCGACGCGACGGGAGATATACCACCGCAGAACTGGAAGGACCTCATCGACAGCGGCTACCTTCGGCTGTTCCATCCGCCGGAGCTCGGCGGCACCGGCGCTGACGGCCCCGCCTTGGCCGAGGCCATGGAGGCCCTGGCCGGGGCCTGTTCGAGCACTTACTGGTCGGCGACCGTTTCCGCCCTGCTGTGCGGCAAGCTGATCTCCACCTACGGCGACCCCGGCAAACATCGGCGGCTGCTCGACCCCCTGCTGGCCGGGGAAAAGCTGGCCGCCTTCGCCATCGTCGAGCCGGCCGCAGGCAGCGACGCCAGTACCTACCGCACCACTGTCCGCCCCGCCGGGCCGCCCGGCAGCGGCTTCGTCATCAGTGGTGAGAAGGCCCGCATCACCAACGCCCCGGACGCGGACCTGGCCGTGACGCTCGCCCGGCGGGAGAAGCCCGCCGGGGACGACGGCCCCGACTGGTGCTTGGCTTTCGTGGACCTGCGGCAGCCGGGCGTCCGCCGGTACGAGATTCCGCACATGGGTCTGCGGGGTATGCCCTGGGGCGGCATCGTCTTCACCGACGCCCACGTCTCCGAGGACGACGTGGTGCCCGTGCCCTTCACGGAGCTCGCCGAAGGCATGACGTGGGGGTGGCTGCTGGTTTCGATCGCAGCCATCGCCACCGCTGAGTCCGCGCTGGCCGCCTCGGTGCGGCACGCCCGGGAGCGGGTCTCGTTCGGCCGGCCGCTGGCGCACATGGAAGGCGTACACGCGCAGCTGGCCGAGTCCCGTGCCCAGATCGACGCAGCGCGGTTGCTGGCCCGACGGGCGGCGTGCGAGCGCGCCTCGGGCCGGTCGGCCAAGGACCTGATCGGCATGCTCAAGATCTACGCCACAGAGATGGCCGTCGAGGTCACCGCGCGCGCCGTGCAGATCCACGGGGCGGCTGGTGTGACGCAGGGCCACGAAGTGGAGCGCCACTACCGAGACGCCCAGATGAACGTCATCGGCGCGTTCGCCACCAACCGGCTGCGCGAACAGGTCGCCGAGGGCATGGGCCTGGGACCGGCGGTCTACCGGTCCTTCGACTGGGTGACGCCCACCGGCCTGACCCGGGACTCGGCGGGCCTGGACGGTTTCCCCCGCCCCGCGGAAACCGTGTCCTGACTGCGGCGGCGGACGGCGTCGGCGCCCGACTGGCCTGCTCAAACGGACGAAGCTCCTGGCAACGGGCGATCTCGGTCGTCCGCCTGTGCCAGGGCATCGGCGCCGTCCGCCGCGTCCCGCAGCGCCCTCGGGACCCGCCTGGGCCTCCAGGCGGTCGCCCCGCTCGCCCGCATGGAGATCACCGAGGCGCCGCCCGCGCTCGCCGCCGGCTCGGGGCGTGGTCCGTCACCGGCACCCTCACCGGGCGCCCCGCCATGGGGATCACCGACCCGAACGAGGTCCACCTGCGGTTCGGCTGCCCCATCCGCCTCCCCGCCGCCGGGCACCCCAGGCATCCCCACCGGTCACCCCTTCGAAGCGCCGTGTGCCGTCGTCCCCGCGGGGACGACGGCAC
>NZ_JBEZBN010000017.1:0-43642 GCF_040647115.1 Streptomyces sp. NPDC044571 | reverse complement strand
GCCGGTGGGCGGCTTGCCGTGCGGAGTGAAGGGGCTGGGCAGGCGCGGGTCGAGGGTGAGGGAGGACACCGCGCCCGCGCCCCCGACGGCAGAGCCGGCTCAGTGCGGGGCCGGGCAGCCGTCCAGACCGCACACGTGCCCGCCGCCCGCACCGCTCCACCACCACCTGGAGCGGCGACCGGCTCCCCCACGCCTCCGCCGGCGCCCGGGAGAAGGCGTCCACCGGCTGGGCCCCGGAGACCCCGTACGTGCGGTCGAACACGAAGAAGGGCACCCCCTGCGCCCCCAGCTGCGCCGCCTCCCGCTCATCGGCCCGCACGTCCTCCGCGCAGGCCTTGGGATCGGCGAGCACCGCCCGGGCCGCACCGGCGTCGAGCCCGGCCTCGACGGTCAGCTCGACCAGCCGCTCGTCATCGTTGAAGAGGGAGCGCTCCTCGGCGAAGTTCGCCCGGTACAAGAGCCCGACCAACTCGTGCTGGCGCCCCTGCGCCTTGGCCCTGACCGCCGTCACCTTCGCCGCCTGATCCCCCGAGGCCGTATCAGCGGGCCGCAGCTGCGTAGTGGTCGAGGTACTCCTGCAGATGAGGGGCGAGCGTGCCGTCCTGGTTGCTCTCGTTGAGGTGCATCCACAGCTCGTTCTCCGCGACGAACCGGTAGGCGAACTCCTCGAAGGTGGTGGCGCACCGCACCAGCGAGGCCGCGGCCGCCGCACGGAGCGCGTCCAGGTGCTCCTCCCCGACCTCCGCGTAGGCGCTTTCCAGCTCCAGATGGGAGCAGACGACGAACGTCTCTCCCGAGGGCCGCAGGTACAGGTACCAGATGACACAGTCCTGCTGGTCCCTCAGGAACCGTATGAGGCGGGCGCCGTCCTCGGCGGGGCTCGGCAGCGGGTCGGACACATCGCTCCAACAGGCCGTCACCGACACCTCGTCGAGCCCACGGCACAGGCGCTCGCTGCCGTAGAAGGTCCGGAAGTCCTCGGGCAGGTGCAGGCCGATGGCCGCCAGCTCCGCCTGTATCGCCGCCAGGCGGTCCCGGTGCCCGGACGGCTGCTCGTCCGGTGCGTCCGGACCGCCGAGCCATCCGAAACCGCCGTCGAGGCGGGCGGAGTCCACGACCGGCAGGCTCTCCAGGGGATACACCTCGTAGGTGAACTCGCAGGGCCGGTACGAGCCCAGATCAGAGGCGCACCATCCGGAAGTGAACTGGACGGGTGTGGACATGGGACATCCCCTTGCTCGGTACCGGGTTCACCATCCCGGCGGTTCAGCGGTACGCCCCAGCGTCGCACCCGCCACTGACAACCAGCCTCCCGCGCAGCCTGCCGCCGGTGCGGCCGCCCCTCAGCGTTCCGAACCCGGCGTGGCAGCGCCCTCGGAGACCGTTTCGGGTTTCGTGTGGAGGACTTCGCGGGCCTGGTTCGCGGCGCGGGTGATGCTCTCGGTGACGAAGTCGAGGAAGCGGGCGATGTTCTCCATGCGGGCGCCGGCCGGGGTGTGGGCACCGAGGACGGCGACGCCCTGCCGTGCGGTTTCGGCGACCTGGGTGGTGCCGCGGGCGCTGGCCATCATGGACTGGTACCAGACGTCGTCGTCGACGATGTAGCGCTCGCGGCGGCGTTCGTCGCGTTCCCGGCGGACGAGGCCCTGGCCCTCCAGGAACGTGATCGCTTTGGAGATCGACGCCGGGCTGACCTGGAGGCGCTGGACGAGTTCGGACGCGGTGAGGCTGCCCGAGTCGCTGGTGCACAGGCAGGCCAGGACCCGGGACATCATCTTGGGCGCGCCCGTCTGCATGAGGATGGTGGTGAACGTCTCCTCGTACTGGCGCACGGCCTCCGCGTCCCGCCCGTGGGCCTGCTCGGGCGCCTGCGGCCCTCGGGGCGCGGCCTGCCTGCGCCGGTGGGCGCGTTGTTCGGTGGCCCGGTGGGCCAGGTCGGCCCGGTAGGCGGTGGGGCCGCCGTTGCGCATCACCTCGCGCGTGATCGTCGAGGTCGGACGGTCGAGGCCTCTGGCGATCTCTGCGTACGCGAGGCCGTCGGCCAGTCCCACCGCGATCTGCCGGCGTTCCTCCTGGGTGAGCCTGCCTCCCGGCATCGCGGTCTCCTTCGTGGTCTGAGGTGCCTCCAGTATAGCGTTCACTCCCAGTTCATTGCAACGCTACCGCAGGCGTTGTTGCATTGAACACCAAACCATTGCAACGATTTAATGCCTATGACCTGCATAAATAACATCTATACGCAACGATGGCGTTGCTGTATCTATGAATGCAACGTAGCTTTCCATCATCAGAAAGCAGCGGGCCGGCAGGGCGCACGCTGCACACGAAGGAGAGCACCGTGCAGAAGTTCGACACCCCCGCCGCCGTCTCGACCGTCCTCGACATCCCCGCCGGCCGCATCAGCTTCATCGCCGCCGACCGAGCCGACACCACCGTCGAGATCCTCCCCGCGGACCCCTCCAAGAGCCGCGACGTGAAGGCGGCGGAGCAGATCGAGGTCGCATACCGCGACGGCGTCCTGCGGATCGAGGCCCCGGCGGCGAAGAACCGGATCCTCGGCCCTTCCGGATCCGTCGAGGTGACGGTCCAGCTGCCCGCCGGCTCCCGCATCGAGGCGAAGGCGGCCAGCGCCGAGCTCCGCGGCGTCGGACGGCTCGGCGACGTCGCCTTCGAAGGTGCGCTGGGCACCGTCAAGCTCGACGAATCCGCGAGCGCCCGCCTCACCCTCGCCTCCGGCGACATCTCGATCGGCCGCCTGAGCGGCTCCGCGGAGATCAGCACCCAGAAGGGCGACCTCCACATCACCGAGGCCGTGCACGGCACCGTCACGCTGCGCACCGAGTACGGCGGGATCTCGGTCGGCGCCGCCCGCGGAGTCTCCGCCTCTCTGGACGCCGGCACCTCCTACGGCCGGATCCACAACGCGCTCAAGAACACCGACGGCGCCGCCGCCGGCCTGAGCATCCACGCGACCACCGCCTACGGCGACATCACCGCCCGCAGCCTGTAGTCCGCAGCCCGTCGAAGGAGCACCCCTCATGACCAACCTGGCCATCGCGGCGAACGGGCTGCGCAAGTCCTACGGCGACAAGACGGTCCTCGACGGCGTCGACCTGGCCGTCCCGGAAGGAACCGTCTTCTCCCTGCTCGGCCCGAACGGCGCCGGCAAGACCACCGCCGTCAAGATCCTCTCCACCCTCGTCTCCCCCGACCCGGGCACCGGCGCCATCCACATCGGCGGCCACGACCTGGCCGCCGCCCCCCAGGCGGTGCGCGCCGCGATCGGCGTCACCGGCCAGTTCTCCGCCGTCGACGGCCTGATCACCGGCGAGGAGAACATGCTCCTCATGGCGGACCTGCACCACCTCTCCAAGCGCGAAGGCCGGCAGACCACCGCCGAACTACTGGAGCGCTTCGACCTCACCGAGGCCGCGAAGAAGCCCGCCTCCACCTACTCCGGCGGCATGAAGCGCCGCCTCGACATCGCCATGACCCTGGTCGGCAACCCACGGATCATCTTCCTCGACGAGCCGACCACCGGCCTCGACCCGCGCAGCCGCCACAACATGTGGCAGATCATCCGCGAGCTCGTCGCCGACGGCGTCACCGTCTTCCTCACCACCCAGTACCTGGAAGAGGCCGACGAACTCGCCGACCACATCGCCGTGCTCAACAACGGCAAGATCGCCGCCCAGGGCACCGCCGAGCAGCTGAAGCGGCTCGTCCCCGGCGGACACGTCCGGCTCCGCTTCACCGACCCGTCCGCGTACCAGCGCGCCGCCTCCGCCCTCCACGAGGCCTCCCGGGACGACGCATCCCTCGCCCTCCAGATCCCCAGCGACGGCACCCAGCGCGCCCTGCGCACCCTCCTCGACCGCCTGCACTCCATCGCCATAGAAGCCGACGAGCTCACCGTGCACACCCCCGACCTCGACGACGTCTTCTTCGCCCTGACCGGCGGCGCCGCCATCCCCCACCAGCCCAAGGAGAACGCCCGATGAGCTCCCTCTCCCTCGCCGTACGCGACTCCACCACGATGCTGCGCCGCAACCTCCTGCACGCCCGGCGCTATCCGTCCCTCACCCTCAACCTGCTGCTCACCCCGATCATGCTGCTGCTGCTCTTCGTCTACATCTTCGGCGACACCATGAGCGCAGGCATCGGCGGCGGCACTCCGGACCGCTCCGAGTACATCGCCTACATCGTCCCGGGCCTCCTGCTGATGACCATCGGCAGCACCACGATCGGCACCGCGGTCTCCGTCTCCAACGACATGACCGAGGGCATCATCGCCCGCTTCCGCACGATGGCGATCCACCGCGGCTCCGTGATCATCGGGCACGTCATCGGCAGCGTCCTGCAGTCCGTCATCAGCGTGGTCCTCGTCGGCGCCGTCGCCGTGGCCATCGGCTTCCGCTCCACCGATGCCACCGTCCTGGAATGGCTCGCGGCCTTCGGACTGCTCGTGCTCTTCGCCACGGCGCTCACCTGGATCGCGGTCGGCATGGGCCTGATCAGCCCCAACGCCGAGGCCGCCAGCAACAACGCAGTGCCCCTGATCCTGCTGCCGCTCCTGTCCAGCGCCTTCGTCCCCCTCCACTCGATGCCGGGCTGGTTCCAGCCCATCGCCGAATACCAGCCCTTCACCCCTGCCATCGAAACCCTGCGCGGACTCCTCCTCGGCACCGAAATCGGCAACAACGGATGGCTCGCCCTCATCTGGTGCCTGGGCCTCGCGATCCTCGGCTACTTCTGGTCGACCTCGAAGTTCAACGACGACCCCAAGTAACCCCGTGACACCCCCGAGGGCGGCGCACCCCGACACCCCGTCGGCGTACGCCGCCCCGTTCGCGTACAAGGGAAGCCACCCGGCCACGGCCGACTCCGCGGCACAACGGGTGCCCAAACACACAAAAGCCGATGACCGCCAAAGGGCGTCATCGGCTTTCGCGGCAGTCCACGCGCCAACGTGACCTGCAATGTCCCTGTGCGAGCCATGGTTGGAGCCAGTAGCAGTCAGGGCGCATAGGTCGGGTCCGGCCTCCCCGGTTCCCCCCACCTTTCGAGGTCAATCTTCGGCCCTCCGTACGGGCAGCTTGAGGCCCCCTACGTGGACGGATGCGGAGCCAATCCCCGGGTCCGGCTCTTCGCCGCAGGTCAGGCCGGGTCGGGCTGTCCCAGCGGCCCGGTTCGGCATGGACAGATGTCGGGCCAACTTTCCGGGCTGCTCCAAAGGTGCTCCGGGACTGGAATGGTTGTCGGTTGAGTGGACGTGTATCGCTGCTCGGGTGACGCCAATCGCCCTGCGATCCGCGGCCAGTTGGAGCCAGTGGCAGCCGGGCGGCGGCCGAAAGGTCGCCGCCCGGGTACAAAGGGAGCCTCAATGAGCCGTACCGGCGGGGCATCAGCCCCCACCACCCCCTCGCCCTCCACCGCGAGCGTCCGCTTCGGCATGGCGCACGCCTTCGTGATCACCGCCTTCCTCGCGGCGGCGGTCATCCTCAGCCTCACCGCGCACATGGCCGTGCAGGACATCCTCATCCTCCTCGGCGGCGCGGGCTCGGTCAGCGTCGCCGTCCTGATCTCCGCGAACATCAAGACCGGCGGAAAGGGAAGCGGCGGCGGCCTCCTGCGGCGCCTGCTCAACGCCGCCCTCACCAACGGGTCCGGGAACTGAGGGGGGCCGCGCCATGGGACGCCCCGAAGCACCCGTCGACTACACCGTCCAGGAACTCGGCGACCTCGCGGCGTTCCTGCGCGGCGCGCGCACAAAGGCCGGCGCCATCCCCTACGCCCGGCTCGCCACGCGCACCGCATGGTCGGCCTCCGCACTCAAACGCGCCACCTCGGGCAAGACCCTTCCCCCCTGGGACCTCGTCCACCACTTCTTGGCCGTCTGCGGCGGGGACCCGATCCTCGTACGGCACGCGCGCGAACTCCACGAGCGTGCGGCGCAGGCACTGAGGCTGAGGGCGCGCCAAGCCAAGAGGTCCACCATCGCGCCGCGGCCCGAGCTCCTCCGCGACAAGGCGGACCTGAGCGGGGCCCTACGCGACGCATACGCGTACGCCGGCAGGCCCACGGTCCGCGCCATGGCCCAGCACGCCGGCCCGTACATCCTTCCCCACAGCACGGCTCACGCCATCATCACCGCACGCGCCCTACCGACCGGCATCGACCAGTACATCGCCTTCCTCGACGCCTGCCACGTCTCCGTCCACCTGCTGCCGCTCTGGTTCGCCGCCTGGCACAAGGCCATGAACGAACCGCCGCCCGCCCCCCTGAAGCACAGTCCGCTCCAGTGGTGGCTCTGGCATCCGGCCCTGCGCGCGTACGGCGAATGGGCGCAGCGGATGCGCGAGGAGGCGCACCTCGCAGCATGACCGGGCAGCCGGAGAACATGCGACACCAGGCGGGATACTTGTCTGATGGACATGTCGAGGGCTTCCTGGGTCAACACGACGCACGATTGGTCCAGCGTCGTTGATGCGGATCATCTGGCACAGATCCGACAGAGCCCCGCGGAGTTCGCTCCGGATGGACCTTGGCACCTCGTCCTTGAGGTACTCGCCTATGCCGCCGACGAAGCGTCAAGCAAGGGCGGGGGATGCTGCGTCGTCGTTCTCCATTCCGACGGTTCCCTGTCCGTCCGGGATGACGGACGGGGCACTGACACCCGTGTGGACGAGCACGGCCGGAGGGTGAAGAAGCCGGTCATGGCTACGAAGGACCTCCGGTTCTTCGATTTTCCGCAGGTCGAGTCTCTGCCTGACGGCCATCCTCGGCGCGGCATGTCCGTGGTTGCGGCGCTCAGCGAGTGGCTCGCCCATACCAACCGCCGCCTCAACGGGGCCTGGACTCAGCGCTACGAATACGGTGTCCCCGTCACTGGTCTTGAGCCCCTTGAGGTCGACGGCACGACCGGGACGCTGGTCCATTTCAGGCCGGACGGGTCGTTGGGTTCGGTGACCGTGCCGGCGGCCGGCGACCTTTCGCGCCTGGCCACGGCCTGGCCGCATCTGGAGGTTCAGGTAGATGACCGGCGCAATCACTGACGGATCCGGCGGCGGTGACCGGTCTCTCATCACAGTGATCAGCTCGCTGTGACGACCGTCGCGGCCTGTGGTCGGCGGGGCCGGAGGACCAGTCGGTGCTCATGCCGAAGGCGACGGCGTCGAGGTCGGTAAAGGCCGCGATGTCGCCCGGCAGCCGGCGTTGCCGTGCCAAGCCCAGGGCTCGGCGACCGGCTGTGCGCGGTCGGCCGCACAGTCCCGCTACGCCCGGACGCAGCCCGACAGGTCGGCGAGCACCTGACCGCAGCCGACGCCCGGACCAGGTGGCGGAGATCAGCGCCGACACCGCCATCGACCGCGGCGTCTTCCGCCACCCACTGCGCTTCATACGTCTGCGGCTGGACACGGCGGTGGAGGACGTACCCCGCTTCGGGGCGGGTCCGACCGCGGCCGCCGGCTGAGAGCGGGTGGGGCCAGCCGTCGAGCGGTGCGGCTGGCTCATGGCCAGCTCGGTCGGGGTCACGGGGGCGCGTGTACGTCCCCGTGGTCGTCTCGCACCGGAAGGCGATGCCGGCTCTTAAAGGGCAGAGGGGTTTCCCCGCCGGGATACGACGGAAAAACCCCTCTGAATTCTGCCTTGGGTCGGACAGCGGGAAATCGCCGCCTATCAGACGCCGCTACCGCCGATTGCGGTCTTGCCGTTGCCCCAGACCTTCACCTGGGCCCACGGGTGCAGAGTGGCGTAGCAGCCGTACTTGAAGATGCACAGGTCCACTTCGCGCTTCATCATCGACGAACCGGAGGATGCCGGGGTCGCCGACTTGGTGTCGACGAGCCGCTTGGGCGTGACCTTGACCTGGGCGACCAGGTCTTCGTCGGTGAAGTCGTCGTACCGCTCGCCCCAGGCGCGCACCTTGCCGCCGCCGTAGTTGAACTTGGCGTACGTGTGGTACTTGAAGATGATCGCGCCCGAGTAGCTGCGGTGCGTGTGCGTGATGTGGGTCATCTTCCACGAGCCGCCCGTGATGCCCGTGAGGGACGAGGTGGTCGCGGCGGCGGTGTCTCCCTCCGCGGCGGTCGTGACCACCTCGGCGGGATTGCTGGGTACGGCGTCGGCGGGCGGCATGACGTCGGCGAGCTGCTTGGCCGTCAGCGCCGAACCGTCGGTGGCGGAAACCGCCTGGCCGCCGGCGGTGAGGACGGCGGAGGCGCTGGTGACCTCCGCCGGGCGGGTGACGTCCTCGACCACGGCGGCGAGCGACGGGATCGAGCGGATCAGAGCGACGTCTGCCTGGGTCCACGTGCCGTCACCGTGCCGCTTCAGTGCGGCGCTGATCTGCGCGTCGGTCGGCGTGGCAGCGTGAGCGGCCGGGCCCACCGTGACGGCCAGAGCGGCCGCTGCGACTACAGCGCCGATACGAGCCTTTGAAAGGAACTGCCCTCGTGCAAACAACAGAACTCCCCATATGTCTGTACAGTCGGCAAGAGGGCCTCTATTCGGTGGCAGTGGTCGGCTGCCGGAAAGGGCTGAAGATTGCCCGCTTCCCCCGCGGCCGCTCTTGCTGGGCTAGACGCTACGCGCAAGATCCACGGGCCGGGAAGGGAAGATCGCTCCTTCTGAGGAACAATTGAGGTACCGCAGCAGTCGCTGGACATCCACACCCGACTCGCGCCGCGCGGCTGCCGCCCTCCTCGACGTCCTGACCCACAGTGGCGTGGCGAGCCGCTGTGCCATCGGCGTTTTGAGTAAGCGAAGAGTGCCGCGATGCCCGCCCGCGCTGCGCTACGGCAGAAGGGCCCGGATCCTGGGGGATCTGGGCCCTTCGACGTTCAGTAGCGGGGACAGGATTTGAACCTGCGACCTCTGGGTTATGAGCCCAGCGAGCTACCGAGCTGCTCCACCCCGCGTCGGTGAACCCCACCCTACGCCATCGCCACGCCGCCCCCGACCAGCTTCGACATGCTGGTCGATCTTCTCCGGGGTCGCGTGGGCAGCCTTCGGGACGCGGGTGTTCGCTGACGAAGTCCTGGCTTGCCGGCCACCACCGCGGCCGCCGCCGAAGAAGAGGGGCGGGCGGTGCCGCAGGTCCTTCCGATCGGGGTGGCGGTGACCTCCCTGCCGGTCGCGGGCGTCGATGAACTGGCCCCTCCCTCAGGGTGGGTCATCCTCGCTCACCGACCGGTCTTCATGCTGGGGCGCTGAGTGAAGGCGCTTCGGTAGGCGGCCGGGGTCATGCCGATCTGGCGGCTCAGGTGCTGGCGGAGTGACTCGCCCGAGCCCAGACCGCTGCGGTGGGCCACATCGTCGACGGTGAGATCGGTGGTCTCCAGCAGCTCGCGGGCCCGCAGCAGCCGCTGCTGGAGCAGCCATTGGAACGGGGTCACACCAGTCTCGGTGGTGAAACGGCGGGTCAGGGTCCGCACGCCGACCCTGGCCTGACCGGCCAGCTCGTGCAGGGAGATCGGCTGGTCCAAATGCTGCAGCGCCCAGACGCGGGCGGCATCCAAGGGGGAGTCGGTCCTGGCTGGTAGCGGGGTCTGCACGAACTGCGCCTGCCCGCCGTGGCGCACCGGGGTGACGACGGCGGCGCGGGCTGCCGCGTTGGCCACGGCCGCGCCGTAGTCGGAGCTGATCAGGTGCAGGCACAGGTCGATCCCGGCGGCCGAGCCCGCGCCGGTGACGATCGCTCCGTCCTCGGCGAACAGCCGGTCGGCGTCCACGCGTACCGAAGGAAAGGTGCGCTGGAGTTCCTCGGCCAGGGCCCAGTGGGTGGTGGCAGCACGGCCGTCCAGGAGCCCGGCCTGGGCGAGGACGAAGGCGCCGCTGCAGATCGAGGCAACGCGCTTGCCTGCGGCGGCCGCCCCCCGCAGGGCGTCCAGTGCGGCCGGCTCGGCGTCGTGCCGGCTGGCCGTCGAGGGAACGATCACCGTGTCCGCCGCCGCGACCGCCTCAAGGCCGTGGCGGATCACCACCTCGATGCCACCGGAAGCGGCGACCGTGCCGGGCATGGCGGTGCACACCGTCACCTCGTAGCCGGGGCGCCCGTCGACTTCGGCGGCGCCGAGCAGCGTCGACGGCATGGACAGGTCGAAGGGCTTGACCGCAGGGACGGCCAGGACGGCAACACGATGCATGGCTGGATCCTTGGACCTCGTGGCTATCAGGCCACTGACCCTACCCCCCGTTCACACAGCAGAGTTGGGCAGGCAATCGGGGCCCGAATGGACCACGTTTCCCTCTTCAGGGAAGCGTTCCACTCTTGAGGAGAAGGAGACAGCGTCATGGCTGGATCAGTCGTCATCGGGGCAGGCGCGACCGGGATCGCGACCGCAAGGCAACTGGCCGACAGCGGCAAGCAGGTCCGCCTCATCACCCGCAGCGGCAGTGGTCCTGAACACCCCGGCATCACCCGGATCGCCCTGGACGCGGGCCGCACTGACGAACTGGCCCAGGCGCTGGCCGGAGCGACCACGGTCATCAACGCCGCCATGACCGCTTACCACACCTGGCCAGAGACCATGCCGCCGTTGTTCGCCTCGATCCTCGCCGCGACCGAGCGGGCCGGGGCCGACTATGTGATGCTCGGCAACCACTACGGCTACCAGCAGACGACCGGGCTGGTCACCGAACGCACCCCGATGGCCCCGCACACCCGGAAGGGCCGGGTGAGGGCCGAGCTGTGGCGGCAGGCCAAGGATGCCCACGACCAAGGACGGCTGCGGGTCACCGAAGTGCGAGCCGGCCAGTACCTGGGCCCGGGCGCAGTCTCAGCGTTCACGCTGCTGGTCGCGCCTCGGGTCCACGCGGGTGAACTGGCGCTCGTCCATGGCAATCCCGATGCGGCGCATTCGTTTTCGTACACCGAGGACGTCGCAGCGGCGCTGGTGGCTGTCAGTGGCGACGAGCGGGCCTGGGGACGGGCCTGGCACGCCCCGGTCATCACCACGACCCTGCGCCAGGCCGCGACCGAGCTCGCCGAAGTCCACGGAGCGCCCCAACCCCGGTTGGAGCCGCTCACCGAACGGGATATGACGCTGCTGTCCTTCAGCGACCCGCTGTGGCGGGAGTTCGCCGAGATGAGCTACATGTCCGAGCGTCCGTTCCTCGTGGACGACAGCGATATCCGCGACGCCTTCGCACTCAAGCCCTCAACGCTCCGCGAAGCGCTGGCGACCTGATGCACGGTGGGCGTGCCGGGTCTCCGGCCCGCTCACGCCCCCACGCCTGGACATGAGGTGCTCGACGATCGCCGCGCGGTCCACTGCGCGGGCCCGCACCAGGCCGAGGGTCCGAGCACTGCCCCTGCAGCGCGGCTAAGCCGTTTCTTTTGGATCACCTTGCTGACCAGATGAAGATGGCGGCGAGGTGGAGTCCGGCGAGGTAGATGGTGGCGGTCTTGTCGTAGCGAGTGGCCAGGCCGCGCCACTGCTTGAGCTTGTTGATGCAGCGTTCGACGGTGTTCCGCTGCTTGTAGGCCTCGCGGTCGAATGCCGGGGGCCTGCCTCCGCGGCTGCCGAGGCGTTTGCGGTTGGCGGCCTGATCGGCGGGCTGCGGGATCACTGCTCGGACTCCGCGTCGACGGAGGTGGGAACGGATCGCGCGGGACGAGTACGCCTTGTCGGCGAGGACCGCGTCCGGCTTCGTCCTCGGCCTCCCGACCGGCCGGGGCACCCGTAAGCGGGCCATGACCTGTGGGAACGCGGGTGCGTCACCTGCCTGGCCCGGCGTGAGCACGAAGGCCAGCGGCCGGCAGCGGCTGTCGGCGGCGAGATGGATCTTTGTGGTCAGTCCGCCGCGGGAGCGTCCGAGGGCATGGTCGGCCGGCTCGCCGGGCGGGGCCCCTTTTGACGGGCGCCGGCGGCGTGCTGGTGGGCGCGGACGACGGTGGAGTCGACGGCGACGACCCAGTCGAGGTCGCCTTCGGCGTCGGCTTGGGCGAGCAGGGCGGTGAAGACCTTCGCCCAGGTCCCGTCCGCGGCCCACATGCGCAACCGGTTGTGGGCACCCTTCCACGAGCCGAAGTGCTCGGGCAGGTCCATCCACGGGGTCCCGGTGCGGTACTTGAACGCGATCGCGTCGATCACCTGCCGGTGATCACGCCACCGCCCACCCCGCCGAGGGGTACGGTCCGGCAGCAACGGCTCGATTCGTGCCCACTGGGCATCAGTCAACGACACACATCAACAAACGATCAGATGATCCGAAGGAAACGGCCTAGTGGCTGTGCCCAGCGGGCATACCAAACCGGCCAGGATGGCGCCTGGGCGTCAGGAACCCATCGCAGCTCGGTCGGATTCGCTGCGAAGAACGCAGAACTCGTTGCCCTCGGGGTCAGCAAGGACTGCCCAGCCAGAGCCATCGGGATTCCGGTGATCGGTGACCAAGGTGGCACCGAGGTCGAGCAGCCGTTCCACCTCCTGCTCACGCGATGTCTCAGGGCGCAAACACAGATGGATCCGATTCTTGATCTTCTTGGACTCGGGCACCTGGTTGAAGTACAGCACTGGGCCCTCCGCCGGCAGCACCTGAGTCTCCCGATCACCCGGTTTGTCCTCCGGATGCAGTGGACGGCCAGTCACTCTGCTCCAGAACCGGGCCGGCTCGTAGGCATCCGCACAGTCAATCGCCACGTTCTGCACTACCGAAACCATGCACGCGAGCCTTCCTCACTTCCACTCCAGACGCCACCGAGTTGCGCTCAGCCTTGGCGCACACGGCTCAGGCGCATGGCGGCACTTTCGATACACCCTCCAGCTGGACTGATGAGGCTCTTTCCACCCTCCTGTGCTCGGAGAAGAGCCAGACCTCCGCACCGAGTTCCCCAGCCGGGGCATCGGCGGCAGGTGCTGCGACTCAGGGGGCCGGCTCAGGGGCAGTGGCGTCGTGCCGGTGCGAGGAAGTCGACGTCTTCGCGTCTCCGCTTCGGTCGATCAGGGCGGCGAAGGCGTCGAGGACGCGTTGCAAGCCGAAGGAGTAGGCGTGGGCGGGGTCGTGGGCACTGTTGTGTGCGGCGCCTGCGGCTGCGCCGACGCGGACGGCGGTGGGGTAGGCGTTCTCGTCGAGGACCCGGGCGAGGAGCGGGGCGTTCAGCTCCCACCATTGTTGGTCGTTCAGGGCGCTGTCGTGCTGTGCGGCGCGGGCGTCGGCGACGGCACGGGCGCATGCCTGCACGAAGGTGAGCAGGTGGGTCAGGCAGTCATCCATCTCGACGTCGCTGAGGCCGAGGCCGTCGAGCCCGGACAGTTCGTGCTCGTACTTCGACATCTGCCCCGGCCCCAGCGGAGGCCTGATGGTGGAGACGGCCGCGGCCCATGGGTGGCGTTCGAAGAGGGCTTTGTTCTCCTCGGCGATGGCGGTGACGCGTTGGCGCCAGGGCTGTCCGGTGGTGTCGGTGCGGGGCATGCGGGCGTAGGCGGCGTCGAGCATGAGGTCGAGGAGCTCGGCCTTGCCGGGGACGTAGGTGTACAGCGTCATCGGCACGACGCCGAGTTCCTTGGCCACCCGGCGCATGGTCACCGCGTCCAGGCCTTCAGCGTCGGCGACGGCGGTGGCGGCCTCGACCACCGCGTCGATGCTCAGCCCCCGTCGCGGTCCTCGGCGACGGTCGGAGGAGGAGTCGCGCCACAGCAGTTGCAGGGTGTGGGCCGGGTCGCCCGAGCTGGTTCGTTCCGTTGGCACGAGGTCATCCTCTCGCATCCGAACTCTGTACGGTGTACATTGTACTGCGTACAGAGAATAGGCTCATGCGATCTCTCGGAGGAGTTTTCATGAAGATCACCTCTAGTGCCGTGTCGCTCAACGTCGACGATGTCCCCGCATCCAGCGCCTTCCTCATCGAGCACTTCGGGTTCCGCGAAGAAATGGCGGCGGACGGTTTCGCGTCCCTGACGCGCGACGACGTCGGCATGAACGTCATCTTTTTGCGGCGGGGGCTGGAAAGCCTCCCGGCAGACCAGCGCGGCGAGCACGCCGCAGGTCTGATCCTCGCTTTCGTCGTCGAGGACCTCGAAGGCGAGCTGGCGCGCCTTCGCTCCGAAGGCGTCGCGATCACCATGCCGCTGACCGACGAGGAGTGGGGCGAGCGCGCCTTCCAGGTCCGAGACCCCAACGGCGTCATCGTCCAACTGGTCGACTGGAACGCACCCACCAGCCGCTGAGACAACCGACGGCACCGCCTTCCGTGCCCGAGAAGCGGTCGCCTCGTACTCGCGGAGCAACCGCACCGCTGCCGACCTCACGCGGCTGGGCTCACGGCGAAGGTCAGCGCTCCCGGAGCTCGTGAGCTGGACGGCGAACCGGTCGTCTGGGACGCCGCAGCGGGCCGGCTGTCGTTCGAGGCGTTGCAGCGCCGGGCCGCTGCCCGAGCCCGTGGCGCCGCCGGCCCGGCCTGACGGCGCCGTGGACGCTCGCCCCGATGACGACGGACCTGGCCAAGGCGGGGGAGTGGAGTCCTGGACCGACGTATCCGGTGTGGAGGGGATCTTGGAGCCGGAGTCTGCGACGGACCGGTTGACCAGTCATCACGAGCTCCGGTGCAACCGCTCCAGCCACCGCCTGCCCTCGCCTTGGTAGGCCCTGTCCTCCCGAGAAACTCCGGCGAAGTGACAAGTAGCTCAGAGTGTCAGAGTGGCCGGTCTCGTGCTCGGCGACGGCCGGACGCCCGGTAGACGCCGGCCAGGTCAGGATCCCGGCCTTTGCGCTTGCCGGTGGGCCGGTCGGGATGTTCATCATCCTCGTGGGAAGGGCGGTCTCACGCCTCGCCCTCGGACGGCGCACCATTGCCACGGCGCTGCCGCTGGCGGTGTTTGCGCATGGACACCTGGGAGCCGCAGCCTGTACTGCAGTACAGCCCTGCCCC
Organism: Streptomyces sp. NPDC044571; assembly: GCF_040647115.1. Taxonomy (NCBI): domain Bacteria; kingdom Bacillati; phylum Actinomycetota; class Actinomycetes; order Kitasatosporales; family Streptomycetaceae; genus Streptomyces; species Streptomyces sp. NPDC044571. The sequence goes on along the minus strand of NZ_JBEZBN010000017.1, from coordinate 28,770 downwards.
ATTGCGGGTGCGGTCGAAGAAGCCGAAATGGCAGGGGGGGTTCCGGCACGCCTTGATGCGCCCCCAGTCGCTGCTCTGCGCAAACGTCGTCACCGCAGCCAGTACGGTTCCGAACACGCGCGGCACCCCCGCCTGCGGCGAGGCCAGCTCTACGCCGCCGGCCGTGACCACCGTCGCCAGCGGGTAGAGCGACCCCACACGTCGCAGGTGCCGCTCGGCGCGCAGCAGCGGCTCACCCAGGCTCTCCTCATCGCCCGAGTGTGCGAGCAGCACCGTCACCAGGGCATCACGCAGCTCGCGCGCGACCGCGGCGTCAGCGTCGGTCACCACGGTTTCGCCGCCGAACTCGTCGCGCTCCGCCAGCCACGCCGCGAACGAGTCCCCGTCCCCGAACAACTCTCTGCGACCCGATCCGTCCGCGCGCGTGTTCACGAACGCGAGAACGGTCTCCACCGTCGGCGTGACGGTGCGAGGGCTGGGTTTGGGGGATCCGGCTGCCGCAGTGATCATCCTCCCACAGTACATCAGCGTGAGCGGTGCTAATCCATCTAGAGAGTAACTCCCCAGCCGATCTAGGTTGACCCGTTGCGAGCTAACAGCTTACGGTCGCAACATGAACGGAACATCCAACCCCCAGACCCACCTCCGCACATGGCTGATCACCGGCGCGACGTCCGGCATCGGCCGCGAACTGACGCTCCAGGCACTGCAGAGCGGCGACACCGTCTCGGCCCTCGCCCGCGACACCTCCTCCCTGGACGAACTGGCGCAAGCGCACGGTGAGCGCCTGCTTCTCATCCAGGCGGACGTACGTGACGAGCAAGCCGCCCGGGACGCGGTGAAAGGCACGCTCGCCCGCTTCGGCCGTATCGACGTGGTGGCCAACAACGCGGGATACGGACTGTTCGGAGCCGTTGAGGAGGCCTCCGACACGCAGGTCCGTGCCGTGTTCGACACCAATGTCTTCGGAGTGCTCAACGTGCTCCGCGCAACGCTGCCGGTGCTCCGCGCCCAGCGGTCCGGGCACATCCTCCAGGGCTCGTCGGTCTACGGGCAGTCCGCCCATCCCGGCGTGGGTCTGCTGGCCGCCACCAAGTACGCGGTCGAGGGGCTGTCTGACGCGCTCGCGGCCGAGGTCGCACCGCTCGGCATCAAGGTCACGATCATTCAGCCCGGGCTGACCGCGACCCCTTTCCTTGCCAACCTCGATGTCGCAGCCGGCCTGGGCGACTACGACCAGACCGTCCGCGAGGTTCAGAAGGGCATCGGAGAGCTGCCGGCGTCCGCGTTCTCCGCCGCGGCGCGGATCGTCGCAGGCATCCGGACCGCGGTCGACAGCCCCAACCCGCCGCTGCGCCTGGCCCTTGGCGCCTCCAGCGCGACGAGCATGCGCCCCGCTTTGGAGGCACGGATCGCAGACCTGGACAGCTGGCAGCGTGTGACCAACGCCGTCGACAAGTAGTAAGCCACGAATCCCGCCGGGAACACGGTCATGGCGATCCGCCCGTCCAGTCCAGCAGCAGGCCGCCGAAGGCCTCGTAGCCTTCGGCGGCCAACTGACCTGTAGCGGCACACGACTGACAGCAGCTACCCCCGTGATAGACGTCCCGGATCTTTCACAGGTCCGATCGAGGCGTTCCCTTCCCTCCTGATCGCTGCTGGGATCGCTGCTGGGTTCAGGAGTCTTCGATCGGTCCGGCCCGATCCCATCCAGGCGCCCGCACGTCGATCGTGATTCCTCCCGGCCTGACCTCCTCGCCGCAGGTCCGGCACGTCGACGTCAGATCGAGGTCGTGCTCGGTGTCGTGGTCGGAGCCGGGCCCGCCGCGATGGCGGAAGGCGACCGGCGGAGTGTCCACCGCCCAGCGATCACCCCAGGCCAGCAGCGCGCGCATCACCGGTGCGAGATCGCGGCCGGCCTCCGTGAGGTGGTATTCGAAGCGCAATGGGCGCTCGCTGTAGGCGCGGCGCTCGACCACGCCCGCCTCTTCCAGTGCGCGCAGTCTGGCGGCGAGGCGGTCGCGGGGGGCGCCGGTGTTGCGGACGATCTGGTCGAAGCGCTGGTTGCCGTAGAAGATCTCGCGGATCGCCAGGAGGGCCCAGCGTTCGCCGACGAGTTGCAGCGCGGCGGCCACGGAGCACGGCCGTCCGGGCACGTCGGGGTGCGGAACCGAGTTCTTGCCCTGCGTCGCGTTCGAGGTCACGTCTCCCATCCTCTCCCGAGTGCGTTGCGTTTTCAAACCCACACGGCTAGCCTCCGGGCCATGAGAGTTGGAATTTCAAACCCACAAAGGGCGTCCCGAGCCGTGTTCGCGACGGTCACGGCCGCGGTCTTCATGTCGAACCTCGACCTCTTCATCGTCAACGTGGCCCTCCCGGCGATCGGCCGCTCGTTCGGCGGCAGCGGTCTCGGTTCCCTCTCCTGGGTCCTCAACGGCTACGCGATCGTCTTCGCGGCGCTCCTCGTAGTCGCCGGCCGCGTCGCCGACCGCTCCGGCCACAAGCCGGTCTTCCTGACCGGACTGGCGGTGTTCACCCTCGCCTCGGTCGGCTGCGCACTCGCTCCCGACGTCGGGACGCTGGTCGCGGCACGGCTCGTGCAGGCCGCCGGCGCTGCGCTGCTGATGCCGACGTCACTCGCGCTGCTGCTCGACACGACGGCGCCCGAGAAGCGCGCCGGGGCGGTGCGGGCCTGGGCGTCGATCGGCGGGATCGCCGCCGGACTCGGGCCGGTGGCCGGCGGGCTGCTGGCCGAGGCCGGATGGCGCTGGGTGTTCCTCGTCAACGTGCCGGTGGGCATCGCGGCGTTCGCGCTCGGTGTCAAGGTGCTGCCGTCTCCCGGACGCGCTGGGGCGGAGAAGAGCCCGCTGCCCGACCTGTTCGGCGCCGCCCTTCTCACCGGATCGATCGCAACGCTCGCGCTCGGCCTGGTCAAGGCTCCTGACTGGGGTTGGACGAGCACCGGCACCCTCGGCAGCCTGGCTGCCGCGGTGCTGCTCGGCGTCTGGTTCGTCCTGCGCTCGGCCCGCCACCCCGTGCCGATCGTCGAACTGCCGCTGCTCCAGGTTCCGGCGTTCGCATCCGCCGCGGCCGCCTTGACGCTGTTCACCGTCGCGTTCGCCGGAATGCTGCTCGGCGCGGTGCTGTGGTGCCAGGGCGTGTGGGGCTACTCGGCTCTGCGCACCGGCCTCGCCATCGCGCCGGGACCCTTGCTGGTGCCGCCGGTCGCGTTGCGGATCGGGCCCGCCGTCGCCAGATTCGGTGCGGGCCGCATCGCGCTGGCGGGAACCGTCCTGTTCGCGGCCGGCATCCTGTGGTGGGCCGCGACGCTCGACACCGGCTCGGCCTACGCGGCCTCGCTCCTGCCCGGCATGATGCTGACCGGCCTCGGCGTCGGCATGACGCTCCCGGTCCTGACCGGGGCGTCGGCGGCCGCCCTGCCGCCGGCCCGCTTCGCCACCGGCTCGGCCATCACCTCGATGGGCCGCCAGATCGGCGCGGTCCTCGGCGTCGCGATTCTGGTCGGCATCCTCGGCACCCCGGCCCCCGAACACGTCGTCGCCGCGTTCCAGCAGGGTTGGTACGCGGTCGCCGTGGCGTCCCTGCTCGCCGCGTGCGCGACGGTCCCGCTCGTCCGCACGCCGCGACCGGCCGCCACCCACGCGGCCGACGCCGCAGAGGCCGCGAAGGTCGGCGCCACCTGAGAAGCGGGTGATTCTCGGGATGTTGTGGTCTTACTGAAGGCGTGGGCCGTTGTGCTGCTGAGGAGTGCCGCCGGAGTGGGCGTGCGGGTGGCGCTGAGTCTGTAGGCGTTCGAGGATTCGGAACGGCAGCGCGCTGGTGCGGGGCACGACGGAGCTGTTGCACGCGGTGGATGCGGGGGGCTCCGCCCGACCCGGGACTGCGTCTGCCCGGCCAGCTGGGTGCTGGCCGGGCAGGTGGGTAGTGCTTGGTCCTTGGGGTCCCGAGTGTGTCGTCTTCCAAGATCACGTCGATGTGGTTGTGGCCGTCGTCGTTGTTCTGGAAGGCCTTGCGGCTGTATTCACCGCGGGTCGTTCAGATCCTTGACGAAGGCAGGCTTCTCCGCGCGTGACGGGTCGGGTCATCGCATCCACGGGGGCCCGGCGAATCCCTCGGCGAGTTCCGTGAACCATTCCTTGGGGTTGAAGCTGTCGGGGATGGCCGAGACGTCTGCCACAGCTGTGTAGTACGTCCAGGCAGTGCCCTCGCACGATTGCTTCACAACGGGGGCCCTGTTCTTGCAGGTGTCGCGCATGTCCTCCCGCAGAATGGTGTCGATGTGCTTCTGGCCGTCGGGGTTGTTGCGGAAGGCCTTCTCCCCGTACATGTCGCGGTAGTTGCGGGACAGGAAGTCGTGCCGGGCGCACGCGTCCCGGAAGTCGTACTCCTTGAACGGAATGTCGCGGGAGTAGTTGCAGTAGTTCGTGGACCACCGGAATTCGTAGGGGTCGGGTACGCCACGAAGGTGTTCGTTGCGGGCGGTCGTCCAGGCCTTGCGGCTGTCGTCGCCGGGCTGGTTCAGGCTCTTGTAGAGGGCGGTCTTCTCCTCGGGTGACGGGGCGGGGCCGGCTGCGGGTGCCCCGAGTGTGCGCCACTCCTCCGTCACGCCATTGCCGTTGTACCTCTGGACGGAGCGGTGGTCGGTGGCGAGGCGGTAGAGGTGGTCTCCGCTGCTCGCGAAGGCAGCCGCGGGACCGCTGATGCGGTTCCACAGGCCGGGGCGGCCGTTGTACTTGAAGAGGTCGCCGCTGCCGGGGCTGGTGGCGTAGAGGGTGTTGCTGGCGAAGATGTTTCCGGCGGGCCCGCCGACCTTGTTCCACTTCTTCTTGCCCGCGTCGTACTCGACCACCGAGGCGCGGTCGGGGGTCAGTCCGTAGAGGTTGTTGTCGGTGACGGCGAACGTGGCGCCGGGGCCGCCGACGGCGCTCCACTGACCGTTGTACTTGTAGAGGTTGCCGGTGTCCGGGTGCGCCGCATCAGGGACGAACAGGAGCTGACGCTCGACGCTCTGGAGCGCAACACGCGGTGGTCGAGGTCGTCCTGGCGCCGCTTCCTGCGCGGCGAAGGAGTCGCCTTCCCCAAGCGGGGGCCGATGGAGGCCTTCTGCCGCAAGTACGCCAAGGACCAGGCAGAACGGCTCCTTGCCCTGTGGAAGGCCGCGCAGGTGGAGGAGCAGCGCGCGACCACCGCGACTCCAGTGCCACCGGACACCACGACGGCGGAGCCGATGGAGGCGGGCGGCCAGAGCTCGGCGGTCAACCCCCCGACCGTGGACGCCACGACCGCGGAGCCGACAGGGAAGGGCGACCGGGAGCCTGCACCCGACACCCCGGCCGCGGACAACACGGCGCAGCCGGCGGAGGAAGAACAAGCCGAGGCCACCTCGGCGGCCGCCCCGACGCCGGCTCCCGCTCCCACCCCTGCTCCAGCTCCAGCTCCGCCATCAGCGGAGCGCACGGAGCCGGCCCGGCCTCCGTCTCCGGGCAGCAGCGCCCCGTCCGCCGCTCGTGCGGGCGCACGGAAGGGCGGCCTGTCCAACGTCACGAGGGCGTACGTGATCGCGGCCGTTACCGCGGTAGTCGTGTTCGGGGGTGCGGCCGGGCTGATAGCCACCACTGCAGATCAAGGCACCCCTGAGGCCAAGAGCTCAGGTCACAGCTCTGCTGAGCCCTCAACAGAGTCACAGAGCGAGCCTCCGGCTGGGGCCGGGAGCGCGGCGAGCAGCAGCCGACCGAGCACGGGCTCCTCCAAGAACCCGCCCTCACCCCCCGAGTCGCGCGCGGGCGCCACGTCAAGCCCGTCCCGGCTCTCGGGCACGTCCTCACCTCCGGCCTCGGCGGCGACCACCGGGGCGGCTGGCGCGGCGAACTGCAAGTACAACTGGGACCGCACGCAGACCATGGCCAAGGGCATGGTCGGGTCCAAGGTCAGCCAGATCCAGTGCCTGCTCAATTACGCCTACGGCCAGTCCCTCCCAGTCGACGCGAAGTTCGGCTCCGGTACGGAGGCCGCGGTCAAGACGGTCCAGGCCTGCAGCGGCCTCAAGGCCGACGGACAAGTCGGCCCGGACACCTGGGCCTACCTCGACCACCCCAAGCCGGCCTGCGGCCACTGAGCTCCTGCGCCTGCCGTTTGGCTCGCTCCGAATGTGCCCGTGCTCCTTCCGGCATCGCGCGGAGGGGGCACGGGCACGTGTCCAGCGGAATTACGCGGTAGGGAGCAGCTCGTCGATCGGCCACTGGGGGCTGAGGGTGCGTTTATGTCTTTATCGTGTCCGGGGCATGTGCGGTCGGTACGATCGCGGGGATCCGCGGGGCTTGTTCGGAATGGCGGCGGTGGTTGCGGAGCGTGTACGGAAGAGGGCCCCTGCCGGTAACAGGGGCCCTCTCATATTCCGTGGGTGTCCGCGCCTGGCCCAGGAGGACTTGACGGGGGGTTTCACGGCCGTGGCCGCCCCGGGGAGCGGCTGCACACGTTCAGTCTCACCACGGTCGGCGGGCAATAGCAAGATCCAATGGCCGTTCCGCCGTGTTCCGAATGCCAAATGGCCAGGCCAGCGTCCTGGACGGTAGGGCGGTGGGGCCGTGTGCGGAACGCCCGCAGACCGGTTGCGGCACCGGTTGCGGCACCTCGTGATCGGGGCCGGAATCCTGACCGTTCGGGCGCGGAACGCCCTGCTGGGAACGGATTTGGGGGCTGAGCGTTCCGGCGGGGTCAAGTGCTTGCCAGGGCCGATCACCCCACGCTTGTATTTCATCACGGTCCGTAACTCGGCGCTCCGGTAAAGCACCGCTCGGGCCTGGCCCTGCATGCCACGTCGCCCAGGAGGCTTTCTCATGCACGTTCATCGATCTTCCCGGCGTCACAGCCGCTCTGCTGCCGACGCCCCGTCCTGCGGGACGGCTTCGCTCTCCGGCGGCCTTCGTGTGGTCGTCTTCGTGGTGGTGGTGGCGGTCGTCGTCGCCCTCCTGAAGTCCGGCCAGTCCATGCTCGACGCGTTCGGACTCGTCACGGTTGCGGCCGGCGCGGCCGTGCAGATCAGTTCGTGGCTTGACCGGCCCGCTGCGGCCCTTCCGGGGGGAGCGGCGTGACGGGCCTGTCGGGGCCCGGCGGCGCTGCCGCCTGGCGGGAGCAGCTGTACACGGTAGAAACCCACCAGGAGTTCCGCGGGCTGCTCGCCGGCGTCCCGAGATCCATGGGATTGTCGTTGGACCAGGTCGCCGGCAAGGCAGCAGAGCTGAGGGGTCTGCCGCTTCCGAAGGCCACCGTGGGGGCGACCCTGTCCCGGGACAAGCTCCCGAAGGCCGAGTTCGTGGAGCAGCTGCTCAGGGTCTGCGGGATAGAGGAAGCGGACCAGGCCCTGTGGATGAAGGTCTGGCAGGCCGTGGCAGACGGCCGGGCCCCTCTGGGGGAACCGGAGGACGCCGTGCCCCCGAAGGACGCCATGCCCCCGCAGACGGATCCTCCGGTCCTGACTGGGGATGAGGACTCCGCAATCAAGGGGTCCTCCGGTTCAGCCCGGCTTCTTCGCTCCGTGCGTGACCGGCTTCCCCGGCCTGTGCCCCGGCGCTGGCTGGTCGGGCTGACCGCGGCAGCGATCGTGGCTCCGGCCGTCGGCGGTGGCCTGTGGTGGTACAGCGCCCACTGCGGGACCGCGAACCCGGCGCTGCGCACCGTGCTGGGCGGGGAGTGTTCGGGGGTCACCGACGGCAGCGACGGGCACGGCGTGTTGGGCAAGGAGCTGGAGCCGGTCCTGGCTGCGATCGATGCCGAGAACCAGGCGGTGGTGAAGGCCGGCGGCTACGTCACGGTGGCGCTGATGGCGCCGTTGACCAAGGGCGACAAGAGCCTGACGGGCAACCGTGCCGTGCATCAGGTCGAGGGGGCCTTCATCGCCCAGCACGAGGCCAACAAGGACAACGCCTACCCCAGGATCCGGCTGGTGCTGGCCAACATGGGCAGCAACGAGAAGAGCTGGCCTGCCGTCGTCGACCAGCTCAAGACGATGACCGGCGGAAGCGACAGGCTCGTCGCGGTGACCGGGATGGGCTTGAGCCAGCAGGAGTCGCTCGACGCTGCGCGCTCCCTGTCAAAGGCGCACATCCCGATGGTCGGTGACCTCCTGACCGCGGACGGCTTCGACAAGAGCGGTGCGATCGACGGCGGCGGCGAGATCAGGGGCCTGGTGCGGGTGGCCCCCAACGTCAGCACGCAGTTCAAGGCACTCGCCCAGGAAATGGCCAAGCATCCCGAGATGAAGACCGCGGCCCTGGTCAGCGCCCCGTACACCCCGAACGAAAGGCCTGACTTCTACACGCGGTCCCAGGAAGCGGCCATCCGCAACCCGGATATCGGACTGCTGCCCTACCTGGAGGCAGGAGGACTCTCGTTCAACTTCACGGTCCAGCAGGGCGCCGAGGACAGCAGCCTGACCACCATCGCCAACAACACGTGCGGCAGCCCCAAACCTGACGTGGTGTTCTACGCGGGCCGCGCGACGTACCTGCAGAAGTTCATCGAGAAGCTGCACGCCCGCCCGTGCCGCACCACCCCGATCACGGTGGTCACCGGCTCCGACGCGGCCACCCTGGACCCCAAGACCGAGGGACTGAACGACCCCGGGGCCCCCATCTCGGTGCTCTACGTTCCGCTCGCCGATCCCGACCAGCTCGCGAGCAGCGCCAATCCCGACCAGACCCTGTACCAGGACTTCGCCACCGAGTTCACCCGCACCCACTACGGACAGGAGTTCGACAAAAGCCACCTGGCCAGCGGTTGGGCGGTCATGGCACACGACGCCGTGCTCACGGCGAAGCAGGCCATCCGCAACGCCACCGGCACGCCCCAGACACCGCCCAGTGTGCGCGCGGTGGGAGACCAGCTCTATCTGTTGGACAGCATGAACGTCGTCACGGGAGCCGGTGGCGTCTTCCGTATCGACCCGCAGACCGGCAACCGCAAGAGCACCCACGATCCCCAGGTCGTACGCAAGGGAACCCATCGCCCGTAGCCGAGCTGCCCCGGTGGCCCGTGTGGCCTGCCGGCGCCCGGAGACAGACAGCGGCGCTCGGGACCCTCCCCAAAACGGGGGCCCCGAGTGCCGCTGAGGGCGTGGCAAGTGCCTGCCGCTGGTATGTCCGTTGTGGTGGGCGGGGTGATCTCGGCCTGTCGACCGCGTTCGGCGTGGCGCTCGCCCTCCGCCAGCGGTGGCGATCGCCGGGCCCGTCATGCCGGGTCCCGCCGTTTTACGGCGTATTCGCGTGGGGCGGCGTGGCCGGGCCCTTGGGGGGCGCCATTCGCGGTTTTGGCCGGCGGCGGTGATTACGGCGATGAGGGCGAGGAGGCTGACGGCGAGGGTGGTGACGTGTTCGTCGTCCTCGCGGGCAGGTCGCTGCCGAGCCGCGCGGACGGCCGTGGACGCCGGGTACATGAGGCCATGATCCGCCGGGCAGTCCTCAAGCTCGGTCGTCCTACAGCTGAGAACTCAGCCGCACTTCAGTGAGCTCTTCGCCCGTCAGTACCTTGTTTCGCAACTGACGAAAGCCGTGCAGCGCATCCTCGTCGTGGACGGTACCAAGCGCCTCTTGAATTGCCTCTTTTATCATCGGGAGGTCTCGCGCCCAGTTACGAACGTGCCAGTGGATCATCTCGTCCAAGAAACGGCATGATGGACTTTTTTCTCCCTCATCACGGACAATGACCTCTCGCCCCGCCCAGATACGTTCAAAACACCACAGCAAGGTGAAGTAGGCAGAGCGCGCCGCAACAAGATCGCTCCCCTGCTCGCGGTACCGGACAAGAGTACCCAGCACGTCACGGGCTGCCTGCACGTGACCCGATGTCAGATCGGCGTGCAGAGAACGCGCAAGCTCCAAGCTGGTTCGACGCCTCTGGTTTCGATAGGCCGCGAAGGAGAGAGCCACTGCCCCAACGGACACAAGCAGAGCCAACACGCTTATCGCACTCTGCACTGCACACCCTCCCCGCCCTCGTTGCCGTGCCAGCCACATGGCCCAGAGCAACTGGCAGCCATCTCAGCTGACAGCGCCCCTGTCGGAGAAGCTACCAAGGGGATGGGGCGACCAACCTGGTGACCCGTCGGACATGTCCTAGGTGTATTGATCACGAGCGTTGTTGACACTCGGCAGGTCTTGAACATGGCGAAGACCTCCGGTGTGGTGGGAGCTGTCTAGGAACTCACCGCACGGAGGTCTTCGTGTCCCACCGTAATGCCCGGCTCACCGTCTTCGGTAGGCGCCTGGTCGAACGTGTCGTCTCCGGCCGTCCGGTCGCCCACGTCGCCGCCGAGATGGGCATATCGAGGGCCACGGCCCACAAGTGGATGCGGCGGTGGCGGTCCGAAGGCCCGGCCCGGTCCTGGGCATGCCCGCCTCGACCGTCCACCGGATCCTGGCCCGCCACGGTCTCAGCCGGCTCGCCTGGCTCGACCGTCCGACCGGCTCCGTGATCCGCCGCTACGAACGCGAGCGTCCCGGACGCCCACAGCGAGATCCACGCGGACGAGAAGGTCGCGACCTGCGCAGACTTCCTGGCCCGAGCGGCCGAGTTCTTCCACCGCCACGGCATCACCCGCATCGAACGGGTCCTGACCGACAACGCGTGGCCTACCGCAAGGCCTGGCCTGGAAGAGCGTCCTCGCGGACCTCGGCGCCACCGGCAAGCTCACCCGCGCCTACCGGCCGCAGACCAACTGCGAGGATATGAGAGGGAGTCGGCGTTGGCCGCGGCCAGCGCCAGCGCCCCGGCGCACAGCAGTAGGAAGCCGGCGGTCCGCCACCCGCTCGCGGGGGCACCGGGCCGCGGGCCGACCTGCGCCGGCACCCGCATGCGGGGGTCGTAGGTCACGAGCACCGGTGTCCCGCCGGCCCGCCTGCTGTGGAGATCGTCGACGGCGGTCAGCTTCGTGCCGTCGGCCAGCCGGATCTCGGTGTAGCGCTCCGCGGCCTCACTGAAGCCGTAGCTGTCCCACTGGCGGACGACCACACCGGTCGCCTGCACACCGCGATCGTGCAGTGCCTGCTGCTGGACCATGTCGATTTCGCTGAACAGCAGTACGCCCGCGGACACAACGACGACCGTAGCCGCCCCGAAGGACCAGCTGTGCCCGTCCTCCGCGCTGAGCCACAGCGCGATCGCCCCGGCCAGGCACACCACGGCGAACGCGATGACCACCACTGACGGCCAGAGGTCATTCCTACCCTCGCCGACCGCGAGCACCGCCCACACCAGCGCGATCACGACCCCGACCTGCATCGCCCCCAGCACCAGGACGCGTGCCAGTACGCCCAGCCGCCCTCCGCCCCTCATGTCGCCGCTCATCCGCATGGCGCTCAGCATGGAATCACGGCGAGAAGTGCGCAAGCGGCTCCAGAATCGGGTACTTGGCGCACACCGGGGAAGCCAACGCCGTAGACCAAAAGCGGTTTGCCCGTCGGGCGGTGCTCTCGCTGTTGCGTCTCTCGGTCTGAGGGGTTCACCCACAGGCGATCGAGCGCGGCCGGGCTGGAAGCGGGTCGGCGTCCGGGAGGAGGGAACCGGGCGGAGTCCCCTGAGGACAACTGAAGCGGGCTTTCCACCTCGCCGCGTCCGCCTCACCTCCCCTGCCCGAGTCACGCGCCGACTACGACCGCAGACGCCGCGAGGGAGGCGACCTCGGTCCGGAATTTCCACGCGATCCCGATGAGGACCATCCGGTCGTCCTGCCGAGCCCTCCCAGCACCGGCCGGGGGGCAACGGACGGAGAGCTGCCATGACGGCAGACGACTCGTTCGACCGTCACGACGACGACTACCCTGCCCACACCACGCGCCACCGACATGCTCGGCACCAGCCAGAGTTTCCTACGCGCCCTTGGCGAGGCCCGCCTCATCACTCCGCTCCGCTCAGCATGACGCGTACTCGTTTCCTGTGGTGACAGCATGTGCGGACGTGTAACGTCTGCGTCAGCTGTCGTGGTTCGGAAGTTCCCCTTTGCCCACGCCTCGGCGTGGGCGTTTTGCTGTGCTGTGCCGCAGGAACCAGGGCGATCACCTCCGCCTTCCGCACGTCGTGGGAGGCGATCATCGACTGGAAGGCATGACATGGCTACGGGAACTGTGAAGTGGTTCAACGCGGAGAAGGGCTTCGGCTTCATCGCCCAGGACGGCGGCGGCCCGGACGTCTTCGCCCACTACTCCGCGATCAACTCCTCGGGCTTCCGCGAGCTCCAGGAAGGTCAGACCGTCACGTTCGACGTCACCCAGGGCCAGAAGGGCCCCCAGGCGGAGAACATCAACCCGGCCTGACCCCAGCCCCCGCCCGTTGTGGGCAGCTGAGCCTGCCCCGAAATCCCCTGCTCCTCCCGGTTCACTCCAGGGAGCAGGGGCTTCCTGACGCCCGCCGCCGGGCGGACAGCCTGCGGGCGGGCATGACGCCTGTCACGCCCACCGCGTCCCGACCTCGGACAGCTGCTCCACCCGCTCCGGCGTCAGGGCGGCGGGCCCGACGGCGCTGGTTGTCGACCCACGTCCCGAGCTTCAGCGACATTTTCCGCTGTGTTCGGCCGTTGTTCCCGTCCTTGCCGAGGGTGATCATCTCGACGTGCTTGCGGGGTACGGCCAGGTGTCCTTCGCGTGCGAAGTACTTTCTGACCGACAAAGGCCCTCGATCCGCCGCACCGCATCGACCCGGGCGGACTCCGCTTCCGCGTACGCGGCCCAGGAACCATGGCCAAGGACCGTCCGACGCGGCCTCTTGGGCTGTACGCACGCGGCCGGCCAGGACGGCGGCCGAGCGGCGGACATCGTCCAGCGCCTCCCGGATCCCGGCGGTTCATCGCCCGGGCCGCCGGCTCGTCTCGGGCCTGTTGCGCATGCGATTCGTTCTCGGCGCGCCAGCGGGGTAGGACCTGGAGCCCTTCAGCCACGTCATTGGCCATGGTGAACTCCTGGCTCCTCAGACCTTGCCGTACGGGATCGGGCGGTAGGGCACGCAAACGGCTGTGTTCAGACGGGCTGTGCCGGCAGCCACCCGTGCTGCACCGCCCGCACCCCCGCCTCGAACCGGCTGCGCGCCCCCAGCCGTTCCATCAGGTCGGTGGCGATCCGCCGCGCTGTGCGCTGCGAGACGCCGAGCCGCTTGGCTATCGCCTCGTCCGTGAAGCCCTCGGAGAGCAGCCGGATGGTGGTGGCTTCCGGGCCGGTCAGGCCCTGGGAATTCCGGACTCCCGCCTGCCCCAGCGGCTGTGCGGCCGCCCAGGTGGTCTCGAACAGCGCGCACAGCGCGGTGAGGGTGCCCTGCCCGGTCAGGACCACGGCCCCGGCGGCCGTGTCGTGGCTGTTGACCGGAATGACGGCGGCCGAACGGTCCGTAATGATCATCCGGGTGGGCAGGACGGGCACGGTACGGATCTGCGCGCCCCGCTCCGACAGCCAGTTGACGTACTCGACTGTGTGCGGGCTGTTGCGGGCACTGTCGAGGTAGATCGTCCGCATCCGGATCCCGCGCTCCAGCAGCTCCGCGTTGAGCGAGCGGGCCGCCGCGATGGACTCCGGGGTGTGGGCACCGTCGGGCGCGAAGGTCATCACCTCGGTGGTCATCTCACGGGTGAGCCGGGCCAGGCAATCCCTGATCTGGTCGAGGCCGACCAATTGCTCCACGCCGGGGCTCGGTGCCTGCGGCCGCAGGTCGGCGAACTCGGCGATCAGCTGCGCCGCGGCAGCTCGCGAGGTCTCCACCCGCTGCTGCTGGGCGGCGAGCTCCGCCTGCTGGCGGGCCATCAGGATCTCCATCCCGATGTCCGGCGAGACGGCCCGGAGCCGGCCCTCCTGCTCGGCGGACGGCCGTACGAGCGCCAGCTCGCTCAGCAGGTCGAGCGTGTCCCGCACCTGCTCCTCGGCGTGACCCGTGTACTGCGCCAGAGCGGCCACGCCGTCCTGCGGACGGGCCAGCATGGCGCGGTAGACGGATTCCGCAAGTGTGTCGAGACCGAGTACGGCCAGCATCTCCAACCCCCCGCAAGAGACTTCACCAGCAGTCCTGTTCAGGTTTCGTGATCATGCCATAGCGGTTCTTGAGCGGTCACCCTCCGTTCAGCGCATGGCCGGAAAGGGCCAAGACCCAAAGGGGCCCGTGCCCAGTGGTGCCGCCCGGGCCGCATCCCTGTTTGAGTCGTATGTATGTACCTCATCCACGCGAGCCTCAAGGCGCTCGGTGGCGCCGCAGCCCTTCCCTCTGACACCCGTGCTCTCGTCCTCGGCCAGGCCCTGCCCGAGGAGCGTGTCGAGCACGTGTCCGTCCACGCGCACGCGCTGCCCCACCCCGTACTCGGGCTGTACCTCCTGTCGGACCGACTGCTGGAGGCGGAGGCGACGGCGCGCGCGCTGTGCCTGCGCGCCCTGCTGAACTGCCACGAGCTCAGCGGCTGGACCCTGCTCGCGGCCCAAGCCCCTCTGGCCGCAACCGCCTTCGAACAGATGCTGTCCGGTTCCAGACCGCCGCAGGGGGCGATGGACGGAAAGGTCCAAGGCCCATTCGGTCCACCCGGAAGCTCTTCCGGCGCCCCTGACCAGCGACGAAAGTAGTGATCGCCGGCAGGGAACACCGACCGGCAGGCAAGATCCGAGAACGCATCACCGCGGGATGTAGACCGGTTCGGGCCACTCGAACGCTCCGACTCAGCAAAGGACTCCTGTCGTGATCCGCACACGTATCGCCCTGGCCGCCGCGGTCGCCTCTCTCGCTCTCACCGCCCCCGCCGCCGCCCTGGCCGCAGACTCTGCCGCCGGCGCGGTCACCATGAACTTCACCGCGGCCGCCACCCTGGGCGAGAAGCCGGTCGTCGCCACCACCGACGACATGATCTGGCAGTAGGCCCCTCCCGGCTCCCTGGCCCGACTCGGCACCATTCGGACCCACCTCTTCTTCCGCCCCGGTTCACCCCTGACCGCTGCTCCTGCAGGGCAGCAGTCACACGAACTGCGCGGGCCCCACCCACTTCTCCCCAGCAGCACCCGACCCTAGGATCTGTCATGTCCCTGTCGCTTCGTACCCGCCGCAACCTCTCCGCCGCCGGTGTCACCCTCGCCGCCATGGGCTATGCCTTCACCATTGCAGCCGCCCCCGCCTTCGCCGACACCACCACACAGGCCGCCTCCCTGGCCCGGGCACAGGTCGGCGACAACGCCTGCTCGACCAACAGCCTGGGTGGCAGAGGCTTCCTGACGAGCTGCAACACCTCCACCGGTTACGAGGCGGAGCCCTGGTGCGCGGACTTCGTGAAGTGGGTCTGGAAGAACTCGGGCTTCAACGTCAACGGGACGGACGCACGGGCAGCTTCGTTCTACTCCTACGGCCAGTCGAACGGCACCCTGCACACCTCGTCCGCTTACCAGCCCCAGGTCGGAGACGCGGTGGTCTTCGAGTACTCGAACAGCTGGGCCCAGCACGTCGCCATGGTCACCGCCGTCTACTCGGACGGCTCGATCATGACTACTCACGGCAACTGGAGCGACAAAGTCGCCGACGTCGCGGTGAGCGCCTCGCAGAAGCAGGTGGGCGACACACCCAGCTCCATCGGCCAGCGCATCAGCGCCTACGTCACGCCGCTCGGCGCGACCCCGACCTCATACAGCAAGGGCGACCGCGACTTCACCGGTGACCTCAACGACGACCTGCTGGGCGTGAGCGCGAGCGACGACAAGCTGCGCATGTACGCCGGCAACGGCGACGGCGAGTTCGCCTCGCACGAGGTCGGCGCCGGTTGGGGCGGCATGGACAAGATCAGGGCGGCCGACTTCAACAACGACGGCGACGGCGACCTGGTCGCCCGGAACGCCTCGACCGGTGACCTGTACCTCTACCTCGGCAACGGCAACGGCGGCTTCAAGAGCACCACGAAGATCGGCAACGGCTGGAACAGCATGTCCGATTTCGTCGCGGGCGACTTCACCGGGGACGGCAAGGCTGACATCGTCGCCGTCCGTAAGGACGACGCGACCCTCCAGCTCTACACCGGCACGGGCACGGACGTGACGTACACCAAGCAGATCGGGCAGGGCTGGGGCGGCATGTCCAAGCTTGCCGCTGGTGACTTCAACGGCGACGGCCGCGCCGACCTGGTGGCGCAGGTCAACTCCACCGCCGACCTGAACCTCTACGTCGGCACGAGCACCGGCGTCGCCCCCGCCATCCAGATCGGCCAGAACTGGTCCGGCATCGACAAGCTCACCCTCGCCGACATCGACAGCGACGGCCGCGCCGACGTGGTCGGCACTGTCGCGAGCACCGGCGACCTGTACCTCTACAAGAGCCAGAGCAACAGCCTCAAGGCGGGCGTGAAGGTCGGCCAGGGCTGGGGCGGCATGAGCCACCTCATCTGACCGGCATCCGGCCGGGGCCCGGGGCCCGTCCTTTCGGAACGGGCCCCGGCCCCCGCCTTCCCCACCACTGCTTCTCCCTCCTCACCCCACTCCTTCCCCGCTTCCGCGTCGTACGAGATGAAGGTCCGCCTCGCCATGTCCCAGCACGCCCTGCGCCGTTCCGCCCTGACGCTCCTCGCCGCCTCCGCCCTCAGCGCCCTGATCCCCCTGGCCGCCGCGGCCCCCGCCTCCGCTGCGTCCGTCGCCACCTGGGACAAGGTCGCCCAGTGCGAGAGCAGCGGCAACTGGTCCATCAACACGGGCAACGGCTACTACGGCGGACTTCAGTTCTCGAAGTCCACCTGGGACGCCTACGGCGGCGGCGCGTACGCCTCGTACCCACACCAGGCCTCCAAGACGGAGCAGATACTCATCGGCGAGAAGGTCCTCGCCGGTCAGGGTGAGGGTGCCTGGCCCACCTGCGGCCCGGCCGCCGGCCTCGGCTCCGACCACGCGGTCCCGTACCCGACGCAGCCGGCCGTCCAGCGCGACCACGACTTCACCAGCGACGGCAATGACGACCTGCTGGGCGTGAGCGCGAGCGACGACAAGCTGCGCATGTACGCCGGCAACGGCGCGGGCCAGTTCACCTCCCATGAGGTCGGCGCCGGCTGGGGCGGCATGGACAAGGTCAAGGCGGCCGACTTCAACAACGACGGCGACAGCGACCTGGTCGCCCGCGAGGCCTCGACCGGCGACCTGTACCTCTACCTGGGCAACGGCGGTGGCGGCTTCAAGTCCACCACCAGGATCGGCACCGGCTGGAACGCCATGTCCGACTTCGTGGCCGGTGACTTCACGGGCGACGGCAAGGCCGACATCGTGGCGGTCCGCAAGGACGACGCCACCCTGCGCCTCTACTCGGGCACCGGCACGGACGTCACCTACACCAAGCAGATCGGGCAGGGCTGGGGCGGCATGTCCAAGCTCGCCGCCGGTGACTTCAACGGCGACGGCCGCGCCGACCTGGTGGCCATGGTCAACTCCACCGCCGACCTGAACCTCTACGTCGGCACCAGCACCGGCGTCGCCCCCGCCATCCAGATCGGCCAGAACTGGTCCGGCATCGACAAGCTCACCCTCGCCGACATCAACAGCGACGGCCGCGCCGACGTAGTCGCCACCATGGCCTCCACCGGCGACCTGTACCACTACGCCAGCATGAGCAACAGCCTCAAGACCGGCGTCAAGATCGGCCAGGGCTGGGGCGGCATGAGCCACCTCATCTGACCAGACACACGCCAACGCACGAGAAGCCGCCCGGCCGCACAGGCCGGGCGGCTTCGCACCGTTCCCCACCAGCCCGGACGGTCAGCCGGCCTGCTGCTGCCTGCGGCACTCCGGCACCGGGAGCCGGACCCCCGGTCCTCCATCTCACGTGCCGTCCCTGAACCGGCGAAAGACACCGGCGACGTCCCCCGCGAGAGGGGGGCCAGCTGGGGCCGGGTCGCAGTAGGCCGCAGTCGCCATCGACGACGTCCGTCGGCACAAGAGCCTCCGCAACGCTGCCGAACACCTCCCTCGCAGCTTCTGTCCGGCCACCCACCGCCTCTACGCCCGAGAACCGATCCCGCGCGACGGCCCGGTACACCCGAACCGCCGAGACCACCGCAACCACCACGACCGCCGCCGGGAACCACCAGCCCGCGGCCATCGACGTCACCACGCCCACGTCCACCTCCTCATCGTTCACCACCCCACTGACAACAGCCATCGTCGGCGCCTTCACCGGCACCCTCGCCCACCCCCACATCCTCCTCCTGGGCCGGCACTACACCAGCGGCGCACTACCCGCCACCGGCCGCACCGTCCCGCTACGTCCCGACGCGGCACGCCAGCTCGCCGAACACCTCCGCCCCGCAGGCCCGGGCCATCCGTGGACCGGTGTGACGTTCTCTTCCGGCTGGGGCGCCCGCGACCTTCTCGACGTCACCCTCGTCGCACCCGATCTCGTCGCCGTCGACTCCGGCAGCTACCGCCACCCCTGCGCTACGCCCGCCTGCGCATGGACGTGGCGGTGGAAGACGTGCCCCGCTTCGCCAAGGGAGCGCGGCGGGGGCCGGATGAGGCACACGCTGCGACGGGGCCTGTGCCACTGCTCCGGGCGCGGGACTGGCACATCCAGCTGGTTCCCTGCCGGGCGGCCTGGTCGACGGCACCCGGTGGGGGCGGCTGGGCGCCGATCCTCGGAGAACAAGGCCCGCCCGGGTCCCGGTTGTGCTGAGATTCGATCATGGACAGGCCTGGTCAGAACACGGCCCCCGCTTGCGGCGGCGTCTGGAGCAGCGGCAGCGGGCCCGGCTTGCCCTTGCGGCCCGGGCGTGCGACGCATCCGAACTGGCGAGGCTCCTCGACATGCTGGCACTCGGCGTCGAATGGGACGCGGAGCCGGAGCTTGTCTGCGGGGGGATGGACCTGGCGGGGTTCAACGACGCGGTCTAGGGCCTGTGTGATGTCCTGATCATTCGTTGGTCTTGAGTAGGTCGTCGATCCAGATCATTGCGGCGCGGAGGTGGAGGCCGGCGAGGTAGCTCTCGGGCGATTTGTCGTAGCGGGTGGCGATGCCTCGCCAGGCCTTCAGCTTGTTGATCAGGCGTTCGACGGTGTTCCGTTCCTGGTAGAGGGCTGCGTCGTAGGTGACGGGCCGGCCGCCTCGGGTGCCCTTCTTCTTCCGGTTGGCGGCCTGGTCCTTCTTCTCGGGGATGACTGCCTTGATACCTCGTTTGCGCAGGTAGGAGCGGTTTCCGCGGGATGAGTAGGCCCTGTCCGCGGCGACCGCGCCGGGCCGGTTGCGAGGACGGCCGACGGGCAGGCGGACGCACACCTTTTTGAGCACGGGGATGAACTGAGGGCTGTCCCCAGCTTGCCCGGCGGTCAAAACCAGCGCGAGTGGGCGGCATCTGCGGTCCGCGGCGAGATGGATTTTGCTGGTGAGTCCGCCCCGGGACCTGCCGAGCAGGGCTTCCTTCAGGCGGAGCTTGTGCCTGCGCCGGATCCGTCGGCGCTCAGCCTGTCCGTTCTGTTCCTCCGGTCCGCCCCCTTTTGCCGTGCGGCCTCCTGCTCCTGCGAGGCCTCCTCCAGGGCGTCCATGAGGTGCTTGCTGACGCGCATCCCTGCGGCGTCGTGGTGGGCGCGGACCGTTGTGGAATCCACGCTGACCAGTGACAAGTCTGTTTGTCCGGCGCGGGCTCCCTCGGCGATCAGGCCTTCCAGCAGGGCGGAGAACACGCCAGCGTTCCGCCAGACCCGGAAGCGTCCGTAGACGGTGGCCCACGGCCCGAACTCGGCAGGCATCTCACGCCACTGACCGCTGGACCGGAACCGCCAGATCACCCCTTCGAACTGCTCGCGCAGCCGTTCGGGGTACGGGCCGTACCTACCGATCGGCAGGTACGGCTCGATGAACTTCCACTGAGCATTGGTGAGTTGCCTGCGCGTCACGACCACAGTCCTACCGGATTCCGCCCCGGGAACAGGACAGAACCCAGGAACTGATCACGACACCACACAGGCCCTAGACGAGTCATTCCGAATGATCAGTGGTCGTAGGCGATCAGTGGTGGTGTGACGGCTGGCCGATGCCAGCACTGTCCTGCGGGTGGTAGAGCTCTTGGGCGCGGGCCAGGTTGATGGGCCCGTCCTGGTGCAGGTGCAGGAAAAAGTCCAGCTGCCACGCTTGCGTAGTGCTGGCCTGGCGGTTGGCAGGGGTCACCCAGGGCGGGTAGATGCGAAAGGCTCGTTTCCCACCTGAACCGTTTGCTGATACGACGCCGTACTGGCGGAGTGCGTCCATGGGAAAGACGAACTGGCCGAAGTTGTGATCGTCGCGGGTGCTGATGACAAAGAGGTCGACGGGGTCCGTGGCATCGAAGGGCTGGATGGGCCCGGCCGGGGACCTCTTCCAGACAGTGACGAACTGGCCGGCCTTGGTCGGGGTCGTCTTGGCGGCGCGAAACCGGACGGCGAGACCGTCGAGGGTGAACTGGTAGGCGGCATACTCGGCACTCTCGGCTTCGGGGACTGGCTGCGAGCAGGCAAATCCGCAGCGGTCGTAGACGAGCGCCTTCGCCGCGATGAGATCTCCGTGGGCCGGGGCGGTCCCCAGCCACGGTTCCGGGCGGAGATCGGCTGATTGCTTGCGGTCCGTGGTCATTTGTCTACTCTGTCACGAGCGGTTTGACGCGGTCGGCTTGACCGGGGACGTCGCTCTCGTTTGAAGTGATCAGAATACTGACGGTGTGTCCGGGAACGCGGGCAGGGCGTCCAAGATCGTTGTGTGACGAACAACCTGGACGCCCTGCTGACCGCACTCTACGTGAAGATCGACGACGAGATCGGAAGCCTCCGACGGCTGGGGCGGCCACCGCGGCTGACGGACTCCGAGCTGGTTACCCTCGCCGTCGCGCAGGCACTGCTGGGCTTCACCTCGGAGTCTCGGTGGCTGCGGTTCGTGAATCACGGCTGGGTGCGATGTTCCCGTACGTGCCCAGGCAGCCGGGCGGGAACAAGCGACTGAGGGCCGCATTGCCGCTGGTCAAGAAGGCGACAGGGCTGCTGGCGACGGACACGGACTTCTGGTTCGACCACCACTGGATTGTCGACTCCCGGATCCGCGCGCTCTCGCCGTAGCGCGGTGAGCAGCTTGCCGAGCTGACGTGGGCTCAACCCGGTGAACGGGGCTGTCCAGGACGGCTCGGACGCCGTGATCACACCAGCCACAGCGAGATCGTCTCGAAGACCGACGCTGTGGAACGATGATCGTCATGGCAGGTCAGGTCTGGGTGTCACTCATATCGTTGGGCGGCGTTGTCCTCGGCGGCGTGTTGTCCTACCTCGTTCAGCACAGGACTCAGCAATCAGCGGAACGCGCCGAACAGCAACGGCAGCGGATCGCGTTGTCGGAGACCCGACGCGCGGAACGGCTGGCGCTGCTGGAGCGGTTCATCGAGGTATCGGCAGAGGCGGAACGATGCGCCTACACCCGGCCGTCCGAGTGGGAGGACACCGATGACTGGTACCTCACGACCCGGGACGTCATGTACAGGTTGTGGGTCGCGGATCGGCTCCTCCGCATCCAATTCCCCCGGCCCGTGCATGACGCCGCACACGCGCACTTCCTCGACCTCAACAGGACCGTGTGGCACGGCTTGCCCGACGGTGAGAACGTGCGGGACTACCTGGAGGACAACCGGTCGGCGTTCCTCGACGCGGCCCGCGAGGTCATGGGGTAGCGCACCGCTGACTCCCGAAGATCTTTTGCGGGACAGCCCTTAGACTGCGACCGCTCCAGGGCTTGGCGATTATCGGGAGGGCGTGCGAGATGAAACGGGCACTGATCAGCGCATTCGCGGCCGTGGCGTTAGTCGTGGCTGGGGGGAGCGTCGCCACCGCTTCCGACGGCGCTCCGCCGCGCACCACGCACGGCCCTTGCCAGTACACGCAGACCCCGGACGAGCCGCCGGCGCGCTCTGTTCCGCTGCCGCCTGACCCGCGGCGCACCCCCAGTCGTGGCAGGGTTGATATGGCTGTTCCGACCAGCCAGGGCCCGCTCCCGCTGCACTTGGACCGGGCCAAGGCGCCGTGCGCGGTCCAGAGTTTCCTGCACCTGGCACGGCATGGGTTCTATGACCGTACGGTGTGCCACCGTCTGACGGCGTATCCGACGCTGAAGGTCCTGCAGTGCGGCGACCCGACCGGTACCGGTGAGGGCGGGCCCGGGTACAAGTACAAGGACGAGCTGCCGGTGGACCTGCCGCCGGCACCGACCGACCCGACCGGCGCGCGCCGCCTCTATGGGCGCGGCCTGCTGGCGATGGCCAACGCCGGTCCGGACACGAACGGTTCACAGTTCTTCGTCGTTTACGGCGACTCCGCGCTGCGACCGAACTACACGGTGTTCGGCACGGTCGGCGCCGACGGCCTGACGACACTCGACAAAGCCGCCGCCGCAGGCATCGAGCCGACCGCGCAGGACCCGGCACCGGTCGACGGCACACCCGTGCTGCGGACCGAGCTGCTCCGCGTCCGGCCGTCCTGCCGGCATTGACGGACCGCGGCGTGGCCACGTCCTCGATGATTGTGCCTTGCGCCTGTGGGTTGGGGGTGTGGTGGTGGGGTTTGGGTGTTATCGGTGTATGACATGAGGAACTACCGTTGATCAGCGCAGTAGTGGTTCGTGGTGGCTGTCATGGGATGGCCGAGGGGCTGCCGTTTGCGGATTGCATGGGGGTTGTTTGGTTGTCATGGGGTTGAAGGTTCCTGTGTGTGGGGTCGCTGGTATGAGTTGTGCTGGCGGTATGGCTGCTGGGTTGGGTTGTGGTGTATCGGATGGGGACTCGTCGCTCACTGTGGGGGTGGCTGCGGGGCGTGGTGTGGTGGTTCGGCGTTTGCTCGTGGTGGACGAGTTGGGGGTTGTGTCACGGCTGCATGTGAAGGTTGCTGCGGAGCTTGTTGGGGTCGCGGAGCGGGCGGTGTGGCGTTGGCATACGGGTGGTCCCAGACGAACCGGAAATATTCGAACGTCTCTCGATTCAGCCACTGAGCCTCGGGCCGATCCCGCGGACATCGCCTTCGCCGACCGCCACGCGACCCATGGCAACTTTCGTAACTGGGCCCGGCTAACAGCCCACACTCTGACCGCACTCGAACGGACAGGCCGCGACCACCCTGACCGGGACGTGCTGCGCTGGGCGTTCAGCAGACTGGGCAGCTGGCGTGGCTGATTGCGACACCGCGTGTGAGTGTCACTGGGGTACCGCGGTTGTTGTCGTGGGTGGTTGGCAGCGTTGGTGCTGGTGAGGACGTCTTGATTCGTTGGCGGTGACATTGTGGTGCGGTCTGTTTGGTGTCATCGGGGTGAGTGGTCGCTGGACGGTGGAGTGCGGTCCGTGTGGCCGTGGTTGGGCAGCCGGCTGCTGGGGCCTTGGAGCGGGTGGCCTGTCTGGCCCTGCCTGCCCCTCGGCGTTTCATGGTCCGAGGGGCAGAGGCGTTCCCGCAGGCCAGGGGCTGGGGGGCTTCTCTGTCGCTACGCGGGTGCTGCTGTCTGGCTGGTGTCTTGTGTGTCGGTGGTGGTGCCGGGTGGGAGTGCGCCTGGCGGCGGTTCGGGTTGTGGGGATGTTGTCGCTTGGCGGTAATTGATGATGGCCTGGATTCTTTTTTCTGGGTCGGCTATTTGATCCAGGGCTGATGCGAATTTTTCGTCGAGGGCGTTTCCTTTCCGCTGGCGGATGTGGTCGAGGGTCATGCCGGTGATGGGGACGGCGAGGTAGGCCACGACGAGGATCGCTCCCGTTGCCCACCACGGGGTGCCGCCGAGGGTTGCGAGGGCGGCGGGCAGCCCGGCGAGGAGGCCGGTCACGGGGCTGAGGGAGGGCAAGGTCATGGCTTGGATGCCTTTCTGGCATCCAGCGGCCATGCCGCCTCATGCCTGAACAGGCCGGGTGTGACCGGCTTGGAGGGAAGGAGGCGGCATGGTGGTGCCGGGGTGTGCGGGCATGCCGAGGGCCGGCGCCGCCGAGGGGCGGGCCGGTGGTGTTTTACGGCAGGCTTGTCTGACCCCTGGGTGGTGGAGCTATTCCCGGGGTTCTGTCGAGCTGAATTAGTGGGTGCTTTTTGCGGGGGAGGTTTTCTTCGGCTTTTTGGGCAGGGTGGGCTATATGCAGTCGTTAACAAAAAGAATGCTTATAAAACCCTTGAGCCGATTCATCTGACCTCTGCCGCACCACCTTTTCTCTGCTTGCCGGCGTTCTGGGCCCTTCTGCGGGCACGCCGGACGTGGGCTCAGTATCGCGCATGCGGGCGGCGTTCGGGGCCCGTTCTGCCGGTGTGGTGGATCACGGTCATTCGGACGTCGGAGTGCGTCTGTTAGGCCGGTCCTACGGCGGCTGCGCTTGTACCGCAACTCACCGGCCGCTGTCTCCGGTTCGCGCCTTTTGGGTCTGTAATCCGTTTTCTGGCGGTGTCATGAGGATGAGCCGTTTTGTTGGCCGGGGTCGGGCCGGGGTGGTGATGTGCGGTGGCTGTACTGCCGGAAGACGACGCGTGGGCCGGGGTGCTGCCGTCCGGGGCGGGGCGTGAGGGCGCGGTTGCCCGTCTGATGGCGTTGGATGCCCGCGGTGAGCTGACGTCGGCTCATGTGCGTTTGGTGGCGTCGGGACTTGGTGTTTCGGTACGTACGGTGCGCCGTTGGGTTGAGGTGGCCCGCAGGGAGGGCCGGACAGGGCCTCTACCGCGGCCGCATTTCACGGTCACCCCTCGCGTGCGTCGGCTGTTGGCAGTGTGGGGCGGTAACGCGGCTGCGGTGCACCGCGAGCTCCTGACCCGAGCCAGCCAGACCGGGGACGAGCAGCAGGTGCCGTCGCTGGCAACGCTGCAGCGCGCGATCGTACGGGATCTGTCGGGTGGGGAGCGGGCGGGGTTGAAGGGCGGTGAGGCTGCCCGGCGTCGGTTTGATGTGTATGGGAAGCGTCCGCGGACGCATCGGAATGCGTGTTGGGAGGGTGATCACAAGCGGGTCCCAGTCCGTGTGGATCTTGAGGGATCTGCGGTATCTCCGTGGGTGACGTGGTTCATCGATGTCGCGACGAAGGCGATCGTGGGGGTGGCGGTTACCCCGCACCAGCCGGCGAGGGATGCGGTTCTGGCTGCGCTGCGCACGGGGATCAGTCGCGCCGAGCCGTATGGCCCGTTCGGTGGCCTGCCCGGGGTGGTGCGGGTGGACCGGGGCAAGGAGTTCTTGTGCAGGACGGTGGAGCGTGCTCTGGGTGCGTTCGCGGTCCCCGTCCATGATCTGCCGGCGTACAAGCCGTACCGCAAGGGCACCATCGAGTCGTTGAACGGCGCGGTGGAGGAGATGCTGCTGGTCTCGCTGCCGGGCTATACGCATCGTGCGCGCCCCGCGGAGGCGTACCACCCGGATCCGGTGGAGGATCTGCTCTCGTACCCGGACTTCGTGAAGGTCCTGCTGGACTGGGTGGCCTGGTGGAACACCGAGCACCACCCTGCGGGTCTTGCGGGCGGGATGACGCCGTTGGCGGCGTGGGAGGCGGATCCGACGCCGGTCGAGGACGTTGCGGAGGAGCGGCTGGCGTTCTTCGCAATGGAGGATGACGGCCGGGTCCGGAAGATCACCACGAACGGGATCAGCTGGCGGCGCCGCGCCTACATCGCGCCGTGGATGGCCGGGCACGTCGGCATGCGGGTCCGGCTGCGGTATCTGCCGCACTACGACGGGCAGATCGAGGTGTTCTCCACCGAGGCCTGGGGCCGTCACCTGGGCAGCGCCTATCTGGCCCAGGCGGCGACGCTGGAGCAGCGTCGTGCGCTGAGTTCGGTCAGGGAGAAGAAGGCCCGCGCGCTGAAAGCGGATCTGAAGGCGGCGGAGAAGCTGCGCAAGGCCCGCTACACGACGACGACGACGGCTGCCGTGCCCCGTCCGCGGCGCACGGTCACTTCCTCTCAGGCCGAGGCGGAGATCTCCCGAGCCCGGGGCGCGGATCTGGCGGCGCGGGCTCTGCCGGACTTGATCCCTCCCCGCGAGCCCCCGGCCTCCTGGGCCCGGCCGGTTGTCCGCCCTCGTCGCGCGGCCGACTCGCAAACGGATGCCGGGCAGGCAGCCGACGGCGCGGCGCCTGGAGCGGCTGGTGTACGTGACGACAGCGGGGAGCGTTGAGCGATGGTGACTGCTGAGCGACAGGGCCGGCTGCCTCGTGAGCGGGAGGACCACTTCATGCGCCTGCCGGGCGCGCAGGTGGTTTCCACGCGTGCCCTACTGATGGTGCGGGAGAACATCCGTGCCGCGATCGAGGCCAGGGCGATGATCTGTATCTACGGCCAGGCGGGCCGGGGCAAGTCGTTGGCGGTGAACACCTCGCTGCGTGAGCTCGCGCCGAAGCTGACGCGCCGGATCCAGTTCCGCTCCCGCCCCTCGACCCGGGACCTGCGCCACGAGCTGTTCCACGCTCTCGGCCTGCAGGGCCGTCCGCCGGGGCAGCCGATCGAGTTCGACCGGATGCTGCGCGGCGCCCTTGAGGAGACGCACGTCCTGGTCTGTGACGAGGCGCAGTGGCTGTCGAAGATGTGCTTCGAGTACCTGCGCTACTTGTGGGATGACATCGGCTCGGACCTGACGATCGTGTTCACGGGCGGCGACGGCTGTTTCGAGATGCTGCAGAGCGAGCCGATGCTGGAGTCGAGGGTGTACGCGTGGCAGGAGATCGAGCCCATGCCGCTGGAGGAGGTCCTCACCGTCATCCCGGCCTTTCACCCCGTGTGGGCGGACGCGGACCTGGACCTGATCGCGATGTGCGATGACGAGGCCGCGCACGGGAACTTCCGGGCCTGGGCGAAGATCACCCATCACCTGACCGCTGGAATGAAGGAGTCCGGACGCGATGGTGTGGACGAGGACTTGCTGCGGTGGTCCTACAGCAAGCTGCGCCAGCGCCCGGTGGTGGCCTGAGGTGCTGGACTGCCCGAACCCTCCGCCGGTCACGGTGGTCCTGGACCCGTACGACGACGTCGTCCACACCCGGGCGGCGCTGGCCTCCCACGCCCCGCAGCACGGGCGCCTCACCGTTCATCCGACCCCGGGCACCGACGCCGCGATCGCGCTCGCCTACGACATCCTCGCCGCCCTGGGCAAGCCCGTCCCCCTGGACGGCTACCACCAGCTCGACCCGGCCCCGGTCTGGTCGATCGCGGCCGCCTGGATCCTCGCCACCCCCGTCACCCACCTCACCCTCCTACGAGCCCACCTGCTGACCCCGCACCGCTTCAAAAGCCTGCTTGCCTTGCGCCGACGCACCGGGGTCCGGCTGGTCCTCGTCTGCCACCACCGAGCCATGCGGGCCTTCCTGGAACGCGAACTGCAGCAGGTGGAGCACACGATCGCCGAGGCCTCCGCCCTACTCCCCGAGGCCGATCCCACCGCTCCCGGACGGCGGGCACCGGGGCGGCCGCGCCCGCTGGCGAACCGCTGGATCGGCCTGCCGGCCCTGACCACCCTGACCGTAGACGAGGACCCGGCCAACCCCTGCCAGTGCGCTGCGCCCATGGCGGCCGAGCGGGACTTCTTCCCGCCGGTGATGCCCTCCCTCACCCAGGCAGAAGTCGCCTGGCGGCTCCACCGGGCCACCGCGCATCCGTACCTGGCGGCGCACCTCGCCACCGCGGTGTTCACCGCGGCTTCCACCACCCAGCTCGATACCGTCCACGTCCACGACCTGGCTCCAGACGGCACGGCCGTCACGCTCCACGACCACGGGCTTCGCCGGGGCTGCATGACCCATCACGTCTCCGCCTGGGCCCGCCCCCTGCTGCGGGCCGCAGCCTTCCTCTGGAGGATCGAGGCAGGCACCAACGGCCCTCTCTTCACCGACCCGTTCGACAGCACCGGCCTGCCGCCCCTGACCGCCTTCGCCGAGAGCTGCAAGCTACGCCCTCCCCAGCCGCCTCGCCCCAAGTCCCGCCGGCCCCGGAAGGCAGCGAAACCGGCTCCGAAATCGCCGGAGAAGACCGTCTGGCCTGTGTGCACGGTCCACTACCGGCGCCCGTGGGCTGCGCCTGGCCCTGAGCGGATGTACGGGTGCCCGTACCCGCCGCCCCACACCCAGAAGACCATCGACAGGAGGAAGAAGGGATGGCTGCCGCCCGACTACGGTCTGCGCGGACTCCAGCCTCCACGCTGGGAATCGGACCTGTCCCAGTAGCGAGACAGCACAACGCCGTGGACCCTGGTCGCCTGCTCACATCCGCCAAACGCCGTGCAGTTCCACTGATCGACGCGCGCACAGCCGGCCGCCAGCGATGCAACCCATCCCTTCCAGAGCCAATCCGGGATTAAGAATGAAGCAACCCCGGGGGTCGGGTTCATCTCTCGCATGCTTCAGACTGCTCGGCCCCCGGCTGACAGCAAGCTTCGTCACCCGCTACATCACGGGTACAGCCCCATGTCATTTAGCCTCCTCCCAGCCAGCCCCGGAACCCTAGGACCGGAGCCGACCAGAGCACGCACCCGTCTCCGTTGCCAGCCGCCCGCGGAGCGGGCGGGTCCTGAAGGCGGAGCCGGAAGGACCGGGCGGGGGAGCGAAGCGGACCCGCCCAACGGGCCGAAGGCCCGGACTCCGTGAAACGGAGTCACCCAAGCCTGCGAAACAGGCGGTTCAGGGTGGAGCGCAGCGGAACCCTGAACAGTCCGGAGCGCAGCGCAGGACTCCGGCCCGAAGGGCCGGCCATGGCTCGGCGAAGCCGAGCCCCGCTGAGCGCAGCGAGGCGGTTCCGGATTCGAACCGGCGCTACCGCCTTGAGAGGGCGGCGTGCTAGGCCGCTACAC